>JAJFTP010000080.1 GCA_021372895.1 Synergistaceae bacterium | reverse complement strand
GTGCCGGGGCAGAGTGTCATGGTTGACCGCTTCCTTCCAGGAAAGGAGTTCGAATGTGATGCGGTTTGTGATAGAGACGAGGTGCTTATCCCCGGCATATTTGAGCACATAGATCCAGCCGGTATCCATTCAGGGGATTCCATTGCGGTATTCCCCAGCTTTTCTCTTACGGATGAACAGCAGAGAGATATACTTGAGGTTGTGAAACTTATATCCGCCGAGCTCGATATACACGGCCTGCTTAACATACAGTTCGTCCTGAGAGAGGGCGTATTCTGGATAATAGAGGCGAACCCGCGGGCCAGCAGAACAGTTCCGATCGCAAGCAAGATATCAAAAATACCAATGGTAGACATGGCAGTCGGACTTGCTCTCGGAGAAAAACTGAAGGATATGGGTTATGGAGTGGGAATTCTTTCAAATTCAGGAGTTTGGGGAGTTAAGGTCCCCGTATTCTCAAATGACAAACTCCCGGGCATTGACCCTAAACTTGGCCCTAAGATGATGTCCACAGGCGAAAGTCTCGGATTGGGGGCTAATCTTGCGGATGCACTGATGGACGGTCTTAAGGGAGCTGGTTGGCTTCCGCCTGAGAAGGGGCGCATACTTATGAGTATCGCTGATTCACAAAAATCGGAGATAATGCTGGTGGCAACGCAGTTCCAATCTCTTGGCTGGTCTGTTGATGCAACTTCGGGGACTGCCGAATACCTCCGCCGCTGGGGGATAGAGGTTACCGAAGTACCTCAGGATGAGCTGGCAGAAAAAATCAGAAATGGTGTTTGGAACCTGGTGCTCAATATTCCGGGTGGAAATGAAAGACATATAGCTCATGGAGCGGAAATCAGAAGAAGCGCTTCGGCAGCAGGGGTCCCCTGCCTGCATTCAGCAGCGGCGGCTCAGGCCGTGGCGAATAGCCTGTTGAAAAACAGCCTATAATTTTAGGGTAAACTCTTCCATTTTTTGCAATAATGCCTTAATATAACAATGTACATATGTCAAAATAGTTTTGTTTAATAGGAGAATGGAGGAGTGCCCATGTTAAGTGGAAAATTGCTTGACGATATTGGAAGACAGATTATAAGAATACTCCAAGAGGATGGAAGAATTTCCTTTAACGAACTGGGCAGGCGCGTCGGGCTTTCTTCGCCTGCGGTCGCGGAGCGTGTCCGACGGATGGAGGAGGCCGGAATAATTTTAGGTTATAGGGCAATAGTCAATCAGTCCCGCGTCGGCTATCCGATTATGGCGTTTATAAGGCTTGCGATCCCTGTGGCGCTTCTTCCCAAGGCTGATGAACTTGCAAACGCCATACCGGAAGTGCTTGAATGTCATCACCTCACCGGCAGCGACGGTGTAATACTGAAGGTAGTCGTATCATCCGTAGGGCACCTCGAAGATGTCATCAGCAAGATGGGAAGCTGCGGCATGACGACAACGGCTATCGTGCTCTCATCTCCGGTGGCTGGAAGGCCAATAGACCCGATCAAACTTGTAGGCGGCAGTTCTTTTGCCTAGAGGGAATGTCTGATTTTGTCTGATTATAAAAATATCGCAGCAATAGAAAATATTCTCAGCCGCAGGAGCATACGCAGGTTCGATGCATCGAGACCGGTCCCTGCTGATATGGTCGAGTTGCTCGTTGAGTGTGCCTGTGCTGCGCCAAGCTCTCATAACTATCGCCCATGGCATTTCGTAATAGTAGATAAAAGGGAGATACTCGATGAGATGGCGGAGGTACATCCTTACGGAAAAATGCTCACAACTGCCGCTTTAGCTATTGCCGTGTGCAGCGAGATCGAGCGCGAGGGCAGCCCGGTACACTACTGGGAGGAGGACTGTGCTGCAGCTATGGAGAACATCTTGCTCGCGGCTAACGCCTCAGGCCTTGGTTCTGTATGGATCGGTGCCAGACATGGAGACAATGGCCTTGAAGGGCGAATAAAATTGCTGCTCAATGTGCCGGAAGAGATAGCGCTGCTGGGTGTTGCCGTAATAGGCTGGCCGATGGAGACAAAAGATCCGCACAAGGGCATAGATGCACATTCTCTACATCTGAATAAATGGTGAATCATTTCCCTAAAGGTGGTACAATAATACAGTTTGTAATGTAAATAGTGAGCGGGGTGGTACGGTTGCCGCTCACTATTCAGTGAATGGGCTCGGAGGTTTAAAAATGGATCGCAGGGATAAGCAGGGCAATCTTTTCGAGATAAACAAGGTGATCACACTTCCCCTTGAGGAAGAGATCAAACAGAGCTATCTGAATTATGCAATGAGCGTCATCATAGGGAGGGCCCTGCCGGATGCAAGGGACGGCCTTAAACCTGTTCAGCGCCGAATACTTTATGCCATGCTTGAGCTTGGAGTCAGACACAGTCAAACTTTCAAGAAATCGGCCCGTATCGTAGGCGAAACAATGGGTAAGTTCCATCCGCATGGTGATGCTGCGATATATGACACCATGGCACGTATGTCACAGGACTTCAGTATGAGGTATCCGCTTGTTGAGGGTCAGGGTAACTTTGGTTCTATAGATGGAGATCCCCCCGCAGCAATGCGTTATACAGAGGCAAGGCTTCATTCTCTCGGTGAAGAAATGCTATCCGACATAAATGAAGAAACGGTGGACTGGGGGCCGAACTTTGACGAATCCCTGGAGGAGCCGCTTGTCCTCCCGTCAAGGATCCCAAATCTTCTTGTCAACGGAAGCACGGGAATAGCGGTGGGAATGGCAACAAACATGCCCCCGCATAACCTCGGCGAGGCAATCGATGTGTGTTGCACTCTCCTTGCTAACCCCGATGCAGAGCTTGGTGAGCTGATGTCACTCATGCCCGGTCCCGATTTTCCAACAGGGGGCATAATCCTTGGGCGCGAAGGTATAATCGATGCCTACATGACAGGCAGAGGCAAGGTTATCGTCCGTGGCCGTGTGAACGTAGAGGATGGACGCAAGGGCAAGCAGAGCATCATTATCACAGAGATCCCATACATGGTCAATAAAACAAATTTCATAGAGACTATAGCCAAGTGTGTACAGACAGGAATGATAGACGGTGTATCTGACCTCAGGGATGAATCCGACCGTGAAGGGATGCGAGTCGTCGTAGACCTTCAGAGGGATGCTGATCCTAACCTGGTTCTTCGTCAGCTCTATACAAGGACCCAACTTCAGAGCACTTTCGGAATAATCAACCTAGCCATTGTGGACGGAGTTACAAAAGAACTTCCGCTTAAGGATATGGTGAATGTTTTTCTTGATCACCGCAGGAACGTTGTGCGCAGACGCACAGAATTCAGGCTCCGCAAGGCGGAGGAGCGTGCTCATATCGTAGAGGGCCTGCTTCGTGCGCTTGATGTGATTGAGCAGGTCATCAAAATAATCAGAGGGTCAGATAATGCAGTTGCTGCCAGAAACAACCTTGTAGACGAACTTGGTTTTTCCGAGATACAGGCTCAGGCTATACTGGACATGAGGCTGCAGAGGCTGACCGGACTTGAGCGGGAAAAGCTTGACAGCGAGTTGAGTCAGCTGCTTATGGACATAGAACGTTACCGCAGTATCCTGAGCAGCCAGGCAATACTTGATTCTGTCGTCAAAGATGAGCTTCTTGAGATACGCAGGCAATATACTGATAAACGCCGCACTGACATAGAGAACTCCATTGATGAGGTCGCCGATGAGGATCTTATCCCGGAAGCGGATATTGTAGTTGCGCTGAGCCGAGACGGATATATCAGGCGTATGCCTCTTCAGGACTACCGTGTGCAGTCGCGCGGAGGCAAAGGAGTCAAGGGAGTTACAACAAAGTCAGAGGATGAGATCGCACTCCTGACTATTACCAGCACCCACAGAACGCTCTATCTCTTCACGAGCAAGGGCAGGGTTTTCGGTGTCAGGGGATTCACCCTGCCCGAGCCTAAATCGGGCAAAGGTAAACTCATAAGCACTATCATAACGATGGAAAAAGATGAACGTGTAGTTGCAATCAAGGACAGTCGGCTTGAAGGGGCTAAATTCGTTTTCTTCCTTACCCGCAATGGCATTGCAAAACGCCTGCCGGTCGAAGAACTGGAAGGGCTCACACGGGCTGGGCGTCGTGTGCTGGGGCTTGCTGATGACGATAACATATCACGGGTCCGTGTCACGGGCGGCACGGACGAACTGCTATTCTCGACGGCTCTGGGGCAGACGCTGCGTGTCTCAGAGGAGGAATTCCGTCCCCTTGGGAGACAGGCGCAGGGTGTCCGCGGGATAAGGCTTGATGAAGGTGACGAAGTCGTGGGCTGTGATATTGTCTCCGAAGGACGTCAGGTCTTCTTCATAAGTGAACATGGGATAGGCAAGAGGACTCCATATAAAGAATTTACTCAGCACCATCGTGCCGGTTATGGCGTACGCGCGATAAAACTCTCAGAGAAAACGGGCAGGCTTGTCGGAGCATGGGGTGTTGCCGAGGACGAGGAGATAGTCGTCATAAGCAGCAAGGGACGGATGGTAAGAATACACGCCAGCGAAGTCTCGAGCCTCAGCCGTACTGCAACCGGCTATAAG
>JAJFTP010000079.1 GCA_021372895.1 Synergistaceae bacterium | reverse complement strand
TTTGCGCCGTTCTGATTATCTGCACATTTGTAAGTCCTGTCAGAAGCAGGGCGCCGGGTGAACAGAAGGCAAGGACATCGCTCATAAGATCGCATGCATAGGCATGGGGAATAATTATCTCTTCCAGTTTTTCAGAGCCGGAAAGAATGTCGGCATTGATCATTTCAGCAACTTCGCTTAAATTCATAATAAATCGTCCTCCCGTGGGGGTTTTTAATGTCTTCCATATATATAGTACATGCTTGCTGTTGTTTTGTGTAAAAAATAACAGACTCAAAAAATTTAGAAAAATCATATGGTGGTATATGCAGCATATAAGGCTTTACGTGACTGTATCCTGTAAGTCTGCATCATCAGGTATCTACTGTTGATTTGTTAAGAAAAGCAAAAGAATAACAAAGCGCCTGATCTCTGCGCTCAGAGGCTCTGATGGCAGAAACCAGGCTATGTAATGTCGGGACATTCGCTGAGCAGAAATTTTGTTATGGCTTTTGTCCCACCAGCCGCGCTCGGCAGGGCCATATCATGAAATTTATTTTGAGCCGGTATCTTTGGAGAAGGGTTGATGCAGACTAAATCCTCCTTGAAATCCAGCCGTTTATTTTAATGTTTTTCTACTTCTCAAGTATTACTTGAAATCCTTCACCTGCTTCTTTGAAGGAACCTTTCCATCCGGCATTGGCGCCGAAGCGCAGGACATTTTCCCGTGAAGTGACTGTGTCCACAAGAACTTCTATCCTGCCGCCGTTCATCTTATCAAGGACTCTTTTAGTCTCTACGACAGGCTGCGGGCATGAGAGCCCGCGGGCATCCACTGTTTTGGTTTCCATAATGTCAACCTCCTAGTCTATCCTGTTAAGAAACAGTCCACCGACTGCCGCGCAGAAAATCAAGCCGATGATCGTAGCTGGTATACCGAAGGCTCCGACACCTGCACCAGAACTGGCAAGGCTGAAATTATGCGCAAATGCCGCCCCAAAAACCATGCCAATAACAAATATACCGGCGTCTGCGTCGCCTTCGCCTGACATGATGAGCATACGTCCCGGACAGCCGCCGGCCAAAGTAAAAGCAAGGCCGGACAGGACCATGCCGAGGAAGTTCCAGAGCTGCATAGTGTGCGCTACAGGCTGGCCTTCAAATCCAGGCTTAAACTGTCCAAGTGCCAGGTTTGTGACAAAAGCCGTTATTGTGAAAGCGGCTATCCCCTTGAATAGGTATGTATCTTTCAGCATTATTAAGTCGCGGAGCGCACCTACAGTGCAGAAACGGCTGCGCTGAGCGAGCCAGCCTACTATAAGCCCTGCCGCGAGAGAGATCATCACAGGGGCATGCATCGAGCCAGGGCCCTTCTCTGAGAAAAATATCGGGCCCGTTCCTTCGGCACCGAACAATGGGCGGAGATAAAGCAGCGCAAGTATAGAAATTGCCATGAGCGGCATCATGAGTCCCGCAATTTTGGGATTTGAGTGTGCCGCACCGAGGCTGAAGCCACGATAGAGCAGTGCTACACCCACTGCTATCCCAACCGCCAGCCCCGCTATGCCCGCAAGAGCATTAAAATCCCCACCGGCGAGGCGGAGATATGCACGCCATGGGCATCCAAGAAATACCAGTGCACCGATCATGGCAAAGAATCCTAACCCAAAGCGGATCATCGGCGAAGATCCTCCGCGGGGCCGGTACTCTTTGAACAGGAGTGCGGAAACAAAGGCGCCCAGAATAAATCCAGGGATCTCCGGGCGCAGATATTGTACAACGGCAGTGCGGTGAAGACCGAGAGCACCGGAGATATCGCGGGTGAAACATGCGACGCAGAAGCCCATGTTTCCCGGGTTGCCGAATTTTACAAGAAAAGCCGCGATTATTCCAAAAATAATCCCGGCAATTGCCGGGCCGTTTTTTGACATCAAAAGACGATTCATAATTGACCTCCTTCAAAACTTTGAAATTATGGGAAGTTATGCCTGAGATATGCGCTAACGCCACCTATTCCGAGCTGCTTACCTCAATCCCGAAAGAAGGTGAAGACATGGAGATGGTTCGAGCCCCGAACCCGGTTAAGTTAAATCACGCCATCGCCGCACCCCCTTCCCAAAAATCAAAAGCAATGAAGAATCTTTTTTCGATTTTGAATCATATCCCGCACATTATATAATATATCAGCATTTGAATTGTTTTGTTATGACAGAGACTTAAGGCTCGGTCTTGTGCATTTATTTTGGGATAGTACCATCGACACCCTCAACAAACCAGCTCATGCTGAGCATATCTCCGTCGCTCAGATGTTTGCCTGCAGGGACCATTATCTTGCCGTCCTGTCCCTTTATCGGCCCGTAGAAGACATCCCACTTGCCGTCGAAGATCTTCTTCTTCTCAGATGCTACGATTTTCTTTGTGTCCTCTTTTACGGCCTTGCCGTATTCCGAT
>JAJFTP010000078.1 GCA_021372895.1 Synergistaceae bacterium | reverse complement strand
AGGGATAAATCGGCAACATTTTTCAATGTTCCAGCATAATTTCCAGGCTGATCTGTATAAGCCTGTCCCTTGGAACCTCTGAATAAAGCCTCGATCATCACTTCTCTGCCTTTGAGAATCGGATAATCCTGCCGATCAGGACAACCGATGGATTCACTTGCACTCAGAGGGTGGGCGCTTACCACATTTATATATTCGTCATCCCAGCCGTTATCCCTTATTATCTCAACAAATTCCTGACGTGTCTTTTCCAATATATCCATGCTGATATTTAACCTCCTCTTCTGTCATTGCCAAATTTTGCCGCGTTTTCTGTCAGCTTCCACAATAAATGGCCACTGTTTTTATATTGATGTTATATGTCATTATATTATTCCGATTTTTCTGAGCAGTAAAGACATATATCGGCCGTCAAGTGTTTTTACTTGACAAGTGATAAACGCCCCCTGTATAATGCACACGCTGTATTTGACAGGGGGCGTTATTTTGTCTAACAGAGATTCGCTGAACCAGCGCATAAGAGACGGACTATTGCTTGATGCTTATGGCGCTCTTCTTACGGAAAAACAGCGCCTTGCATGCGAGATGGTGCTCCTTCAGGATTTATCTCTGGCTGAGGCGGCAGAAACACTGAATGTTTCCCGTCAAGGCGTCCACGACCTTATTACAAGGGCAAAAGAACACATGGAGAACTCGGAGAAACTGCTGGGCCTTCTCGAAAAAGAGAACCGCGCAGAGATAATGGCACAGCTTCTTGATGACAACAGGACACGCCTGCCGGAAGATTTCTACAATACATTTAAAAACATGCTGGGATCGTAAGGGGAACTTTTGATGTTTGACTCACTGAAAGAAAGATTTGAAAACATATTTGCCTCGCTAAGAGGTAAGGGAAAGCTCACAGCGGAGGATATCAGCGAAGCGCTCCGTGAAGTGCGCCGCGCACTGCTTGAGGCGGACGTAAACTATAAGGTCGTCAAGGAAGTTACCGAAGCTATAAGAGTCCGCGCAACGGGGCAGACCGTTTTGGATTCAATAACTCCGGCCCAGCTTATATTCACGATAGTTTATGAAGAGCTTATAAAAATTATGGGGGACGCGCCTGTCCCCCTCGCTGTATCGCCAAAGCCCCCGACGATATACATGATGGTGGGGCTTCAGGGCTCAGGTAAAACTACTACAGCCGTCAAGATAGCAAAGAGAATGGCAAAGGGGCATAAGCCTCTCGTCGTAGCATGTGACCTCCGCAGACCTGCGGCAGTAGAGCAGCTCCGCGTGCTCGCTGAAAAAGCCGGCGTTGCATTCTTCGGTCCCGCACAGGGAGAGAATGATCCGGTAAAAGTAGCTTCAAATTCGATAGCTTACGCAGAAAACCACCTCTGCGATATGATAATACTTGACACGGCAGGACGCCTCCAGATGGACGACGAACTCATGCAGGAACTTGAGCGCATGAAGCGCACGGTACCTCCGACGGAGATACTGTTGGTCGTAGATTCGATGACAGGACAGGAGGCCGTCAATGTAGCTGCCACGTTCCATGAACATCTCGGGCTCACAGGAGTCGTCCTCACAAAACTCGACGGAGATGCAAGGGGCGGTCCTTCGCTTGCTATCCGCGCCAGCACAGGCGTTCCTATAAAGCTTGCCGGATGCGGTGAAAAGACTGAAGACCTTGAGGTCTTTGACGCACGCCGCATGGCGCAGCGCATTATAGGGATGGGCGACATGGAGGGACTTCTCGAAAAAGTCCAGTCCGCAACAAGTGAGGCTGATATCAGCCGTATGACCGAGAGTCTCAAGAAAAACCGCTTCACTATGGAAGACATGCTCTTGCAGCTTCAGCAGATACAGAAACTCGGTCCGCTCGAAAAAGTCCTTGAAATGCTTCCTATACCAGGCGCCAGCAAGGCGCTGAAGGATGCGAAAATTGACCCGAAGCGCATGAAACAGACTGAAGCCATCATCCTCTCTATGACGCTCAAGGAGCGCCGCAACCCGGAAATAATCAAGGGCAGCCGCCGCAGAAGGATAGCTGAGGGATCCGGCACAACGGTCCAGATGGTAAATCAGGTGCTTGCCCAGTATGAACAGATGAAGACGATGATGAAGAGCTTCGGCAAGATGTCGGACGGAGGCAGGGGCTTCAAAATGCCGCCGGGAATGATGGGCGGAATGGGTGGCTTCGGCGGCGGACGCCGCGGCTTCTTCAAATAAGGAAACTGCGTGAGACTGCGGCAGGAAAATACCGCACACAGCGATAAGCTTTCACGTTTTTCAATATAGTAAAGGGCACATAAAAACCCTTTAAAACACATAACAGGAGGTGTTTGCGCAGATGGCAGTTCGTATTCGTCTTTCCCGTCACGGGAAAAAGAAGGCTCCCTTTTACCGCCTCGTAGTTGCCGACTCTCATTCCCCGAGAGACGGCCGCTTTATCGAGATACTGGGGACCTACAATCCCCTGACAGATCCGGCAGAGGTAAAAGTGGACGTAGAGCGTGCGGCATTCTGGATCAAGAACGGGGCTTCCCCGTCAGAGACAGCCAGAATACTGCTCAAAAGAGCCGGGGTATTTGATGCTCCGACAAAAGCTTAATGAGGGCGGGAGATATCAATGCCTGATTATGTCGACCTGGTAGACCTGATAGTCAAAAGGCTTGTAACAAAGCCCGACGAAGCAAAGGTCTCCGAAGACCGCAGCGACTCCGGAGCAATACTGATAACGATCAGGGTCGCCAAAGAGGACATCGGCAGGGTAATAGGTAAAAAAGGGTCCACTATCAACGCTATCCGCCATATTGCAAAGGCTGCATCAATAAAATCCGGCGAAAAGGTCGATGTTGATGTCGAGGAAGACTGAACCATCTCCGGAAGAGAGAACGACTATTGGGAAAATAGTGGGGACACACGGCATAAGAGGTACTATGCTAATACTGCCTCTCACCGACTATCCGGAGCGTTTCCTGGACATGAAGGAACTCGTTCTTGACAAACCCGGAAAGCCCAGATGCACTCTCAAGGTCAGCAGGCTCGTCCCATACGAGGGCAAGGGAACATTCTTCTTTAATGCAAATGGAGTGGAAGACAAGGAGACAGCCGAGACTTTCAGGGGCAGCGTTGTCACAGTTGCGAATGAAGACCGTGTCAAACTCTCTGAGGATGAATACTGGATAGATGAAATCGTAGGCCTTAAAGCTGTTGAAAACGGTACCGGGCGTGAACTCGGGGTCCTTGAAGAAATTATGTTCACCGGCAGCAATGACGTCTACATGATCAGAACAACAGAAGGCGCCGTCAAGCCTATACCGGCCATCGCCGACGCGATAAACTGCGTTGACATAGCCGGAGGAACTATGACAGTAACAATACCGGAGGGGCTCTGGGACTGATATGAAAATATCGATCCTGACAGCGTTTCCTGAACTCATGCGGAGCTATCTCGCCGCCAGCGTGCTTGGACGCGGGATAGCGGCAGGTAAACTAGAAGCCGAGGTTATAGATATACGAGACTTCGCGCGGGGAGACTACAGGCAGATAGACGACTACTGCTACGGAAGCGGGGGCATGATGCTTATGCCTGAACCGCTCGAAAAAGCTCTGGCGAGTATATCTGCAGACGGCAAACCGTACACGGTTTACCCTTCGCCGCAGGGGATCAGGCTCCATCAGGAACTGGTAGAGGACTTGGCAAGAAAAGAACACATAGTTATACTCTGCGGACATTATGAAGGAGTAGACGAAAGGTTCATTAAAAAACACATCGACCTTGAAGTATCTCTCGGTGATTTTGTTCTTACAGGCGGCGAAATGCCTGCTATGGCGATCGTGGATGCTGTTTCGCGCCTTATCCCGGGAGTCGTCGGCAAGAGCTCTGCGGTGAGGGAGGACTCCTTTTACAGCGGTATGCTGGATACCCCGCACTACACGCGCCCGGCAAAATGGCAGGGCGAAGAAGTGCCGGAAGTTCTGATAAGCGGGGATGCCAAAGCCATAGAAAAATGGCGCAGGCGGCAGTCCGTGGAAAGGACCCTGAAAAGAAGGCCCGACATCGTCGGCAGGGCAGGGATAATGCCCTGGCTCAGCGGGGGATCCTATGTAATGGAGGTCCATTATCCTGTGCTTGACAGGCATGGCGGGAAGTCCTCAACGGCGATAACGGGAATGGATATTCACGACATCGCAAGGGCCTGCAGGACATATGGGATAAAAAAATACCTTCTTGTAACACCGCTGGCACAGCAGAGGGAGATGGCAAAGAGAATAATCGGACATTGGACTGATGGCTGGGGCGCATCATATAACCCTGACAGGAAAGAAGCATTCAGCACCGTGAAAATATTCGCCTCCGTTGAAAAAGCCCTTGACTGGGTGAGAGACAGAGAAAAAAAAGAACCGTATAAAATCGCTACCACCGCGAAAGCACATAATGGAGCAGTTCATTGGCTATCGCTGAAACGGGAGATACTCGAGAAAGACCACAGCCCCGTTTTAATATTCGGCACAGGCTGGGGTCTTCACCAAGAGATACTGGAATCAGCAGACGCGGTAATGACGCCGATACTGGGCGGTATGGACGGCTGGAACCACCTGTCAGTCAGAAGTGCAGTCAGTATAACGCTGGACAGGTTTTTCGGCTGGAGATAAGCCTGAAAAATTGTGAGGCAATCGTAAAAATGAAAATTAAAGACACCGATCCTTTAATTTAAAAGAATGCCATCACGATCCGCTCCCGCGATAAATCAAACATTACTGCAAAAGAACGGTACATCAGTTTGATAAAAAATATTTCAAAACAAGGAGGGAAAAACCTCATGATAGATCCCAGAATAGCTCTGATAGAGAAGAAATTCGCAAAAGATACCGATATGATCCCCGAATTCCGCCCGGGCGACACAGTCAAAGTCCACGTCAAGGTCAAGGAAGGGAACCGCGAACGTATCCAGATATTTGAAGGAGTCGTGATCGGGCGCCAGCACGGAGGCATCCGAGAGAATTTCATTGTCCGCAAGATGTCAAACGGCATCGGAGTGGAAAGAATATTCCCCGTCCACTGCCCCAGCATCGACAAAATCGAAGTTGCCCGTAAGGGTAAGGTACGCAGGGCAAAGCTCTATTACCTGCGCGAACTCAGCGGTAAAGCTGCGCGTATCAAAGAACGCCGCGAATTTAATTAAAACTGAAGCAGCAACCATTGGACGGAGCCCTCATCATAGGCTCCGTTTTTTATAGCTCCACGCCCCCAATATTTGCGGAACTTATTTAGTCCCTCATCTCTTCAGTGGGTCGCGTTTACTCTTGAAATTGTCAATAATTAACAAGGCCATGTGATTTTTCCCCAGACACAGATTTTTCCCCAGACACTTGACGAAAGGCACTATGCTACGTATAATTTCAAAGTCTTGAGTGCCGGGGTGGTGGAAATGGTAGACACGCACGTTTGAGGGGCGTGTGGGGCAACCCGTACGAGTTCAATTCTCGTCCCCGGCACCATTTATCGAAGAGTTTTTGAGATCCGGCCCCTCATTGCCGGGTCTTTTTTTATGCCGATAGCTCCATTACTCCTGACCGCCGTTTTGCCGCTTATGATAAGGATCCATGCATACAAACCTACCAATTCTGAAAATATCGATTGACTCAAATTTGATATAGTATTTTTGAATAATTAATGTATAATCATGCGCAATGGATCGCAGGCTGATTTATTAAGGGCTGGTCTGCAATTTGTATTGATTTCTATACAGGACTTAAAATTATTTCTGCTTTTATTTGTCCGGGATGTCATTGTTATTTCTCATAATTTTGTCTTATATTTCGATTTACGCTTTATCTGCGGGGTATTTTTGCTCTATACTTAACGAGATCAGTCCGCAGAAATTTAATTAAACGAAGGGAGAGTTCATTATGGCTGCAGAATCAAAAAGTTTCTGGAAATCATACCGGTTCCCGATCATCCTCTTATTCTCCATATGTCTTGGGAGCTTCATCGGAGGCGTGATGGGGAAAGACGCACTTATGTTCAAACCATTTGGAGACGTCTTTATCAACGCGATGTTCATGGTGGTCGTGCCTCTTGTATTCACGACGATATGCAGCGCCGTAGCCCAGATGTCCTCGATGGAAAGACTCGGGCGCGTGATGAAATCCCTGGTCATTGTCTTCCTCGTAACCGGAGCAATAGCAGCTATCCTTATGCTCATCACTGTTACATTCTTCCCTCCTGCTGCCGGCACTTCGATACAGCTAAAGGCAGCCGGTGACATCCAGGCGTTCAAAACGGCAGATCAGATAGTAAAAGCGTTCACCGTCGAAGATTTCCCTCTGTTGCTATCACGCCGCGCTATGCTGCCTCTGATTATTTTTACGATTTTTTTCGGGTTCTGTCTGCAAACTCTGGGAGAGAGAGGCCGTTCCGTCGGCAGGGGCATAGCAGTCGTAGCCGATGCAATGCTCCAGATGGTCAAATACCTTATGTACTACGCACCTATAGGTCTTGGCGCATACTTTGCGACGCTGGTCGGCGACTACGGTCCGCAGCTTCTTGGCGCATACCTGCGCTCGATGATAGTCTACCACGTGGTGACATTCGGATATTTCTTCATAGCATTCACGATCTACGCGTGGATCGCTACAGAGGGAGCGGGTGTCGGGGTCTTCTGGCGCAATATCATTACGCCTGCGGTCATGGCCCTTGGCACCGGAAGCAGCAATGCGACACTTCCCGTTAATCTGGTGGCAGCTACAAATATGGGCATTCCAAAGGATATCAGCGACATCGTCCTCCCTATAGGCGCAACTGCGCACATGGAGGGCTCCTGCCTCAGCGGCATCCTTAAGATCGCTTTCCTCTTCGGCATCTTCAACATACCGTTCACAGGGTTTGGCACTATGGCAACCGCAGTAGCGGTCGCAGTACTTTCAGGTGTCGTGCTTTCCGGCATCCCAGGCGGCGGTCTTGTGGGCGAGATGCTCATCGTAAGCCTGTACGGATTCCCGCCGGAGGCCTTCCCGATCATAGCGACGATAGGATTCCTTGTAGACCCTGCGGCTACTATGGTCAATGCCACAGGAGACACATGCTCCGCGTTGCTTATCTCACGCATGGTGGAGGGTAAGGGCTGGTTTGCAAAGGCCGCAGCGGCTTTAAAGGATAAATAGAGTTCATCCCGGCGGGCGGCGGCTCGCATCTGCAAACAATATAAATGAGTAAAGAGAGATAGCGGCCCTCCGAAAAGAGAGGACCGCTATCTTTGTTGATGAGAAGACTCAAAAGTGTTTATTATTGGGATCAGATCGGGCCATTCCCTTGTTCGGGGATCAGCTGCATCGCGTTATCCCGTTCTGAGGGAAACAGGCCGGAAAGCTAAAAAACCATTTCCTGACCCGGCTTGAGTATCTTGACACCGGTCATCTGCTCGCCTACGGCGCGCAGGAAGTCCTCTGGATCCGCGGTAATTTGCGGGAATGTGTTGTAGTGCATGGGGACCACAACACGCGGTTTTATCATTTTGACCGCTTTTGCCGCATCATCGATGTCCATAGTGAAATAGCCGCCTATCGGAAGCAATGCGATGTCAATATTTTCATCGGCAAGGAGATGCATCTCCATCGTGAGCCCTGTGTCACCGGAATGATAGACCTTCCTGCCCTCTACTTCGATTACAAAACCACAGGCAATACCGGCATATCGTGTCTCTCCGCCGTCAATCACAGAGCAGCCGTGCCACGCCGGAGTGAGTTTCACACGGCCGAACGGGAACCTTGCTCTGCCTCCGATATGCATTCCCTCCGTCTTGACACCCTTTGAAGCAAGAAAACCCGCCAACTCGTTGCACGTAAAGACACTGGCCCCTGTTCGCCTTGCTATTTCAACAGTGTCTCCTATATGGTCGCTATGCCCGTGTGTAAGGAATATATGGCTGATATCTGTAAAGTCTCCCGGCTTTGCGACTGCCTGGGGATTACCCAAAAAGAAAGGATCTATCAGAGCTTTAAGTCCATCTCCTTCGATATAGAATGCGCTGTGTCCCAGATAACGAAGCTTGGCCATTAGATATCCCTCCTGTTTATCAGATATTTGCAATTATTATAGCGCATGAAACAGACTCCGTAAGCGAATAAAATACTTATCCATTGCAAAACAATTTCAAATGCAAAAAAATACATGCCAGAAACATGTTCGGCAACAGCAGGGAAAACTCCGCGAAAGAAACCGGCCGAAGAAATATCAGTTGCGCTTTCAACGGCCGGCTCCATAAATTCACAATGTTGATCCTGTCAGATCATACTAAACTATAAAATAGGATCGACTATCCTTATGGAAAGTTCCTCCAGCTGTTTCGTCTCAACTGCCGACGGGGCCTCTGTCATCGGACACTGTGCCTTCTGGTTTTTCGGGAACGCCATTACGTCACGGATGGATCTGCAGCCGCAGATAAGCATAACAAGCCGGTCAAGACCGAGAGCAAGCCCTCCGTGCGGAGGCGTCCCGTAACTGAGCCCCTCGAGCAGGAACCCGAAACGCTCTTTCGCGGCCTCGGGAGTAAAGTTCAGCGCCTGGAAGGCCTTCGACTGCATCTCGGGGTTATGTATCCTTATCGAACCTCCGCCTATCTCATTGCCGTTGAGTACGACATCGTAAGCTCTCGAACGCACTTTACCGGGTTCTGTGAGCAAATATTCCATATCTTCGTCCATCGGGGCTGTGAACGGATGATGCACAGCCATGTAGCGCTCCGTCTCATCATCCCACTCAAAGAGCGGGAATTCCGTGACCCAGAGGAAACGGAACTCTTCTTTCACAAGCCCGCGAGCCTTACCGAGCTCAAGGCGTATCTGTCCAAGAATTTCACAGGCCCTGCGCCAGTTCTCATCAGCCATGATGAAGAGAGCGTCTCCGTCCTCTATTGCAGAAAGTTCCTTTAGCCTGGCAATACGCGGCTCATCAAGGAACTTGACAAGCGGGCCTTTCAGCTCGGACGCCTTGACCTGAAAGTTGGCCATGCCCTTAGCGCCAAGCACCTTGGCACGGTTCTCAAGATCGGAGAGCTCCTTGCGCGAGAGGTCGGCCCCGCCAGGAAGCCTCAGCCCCTTTATCGCACCGCCCTTTTCAACAATGGCCGCGAACGGGTTTTCTGCGGCGGAGAAAACCTCTTCCAGACTGACCATCTCCATCGGGATACGCAAATCAGGCTTATCGCTTCCGTAAAGGTCCATCGCATCCTTCCATGTCATGCGAAGGAACGGCGTCCTTATCTCTTCGCCAAGTATCTCTTTGAAGAGACCGGAAAGATAATTCTCTACCATAGTCATGATATCCTCTTCTGTTATGAAGCTCATTTCAAGGTCTATCTGAGTGAATTCCGGCTGGCGGTCCGCACGCAGATCCTCATCGCGGAAGCATTTGACTATCTGCATATACCTGTCACAGCCGCTGACCATGAGAAGTTGCTTGAATAACTGAGGCGACTGGGGCAGCGCATAGAATTTCCCGGGGTTGACACGGCTCGGGACGAGATAGTCCCTCGCTCCTTCAGGCGTAGATTTGGTAAGCATCGGCGTCTCAATATCGAGAAAACCCTGTGCGCTGAAGTAATTACGCGTATAAGACGTTATATTATGGCGCGTTTGCAGGTTCTTCTGCATCCGCTCGCGCCTTAGGTCAAGATAACGGAATTTAAGGCGCAGATCCTCGTTGACTGCGTCAGCGTTATCGATCTCAAAAGGCACAAGCTTGGCCGGCGAAAGGACAAGGAAGTCGTCTACCAGCAGTTCCACCTGACCGGTAGCGATCGCAGGATTCTCTGTTCCCTCAGGACGCCTGCGCAGCTTACCCCTGACTGCAAGCACATACTCGCTTCGCAGCGTACCGGCGCGTTCGTGCGCCTCTGCGTTCAGCTCCGGATTGAAGACTACCTGAGTTACCCCTGTCTTGTCCCAGAGCTCGATAAAAATTATCCCTCCAAGGTCCCGGCGACATCGCAGCCAGCCGTTGAGCACTGCGTCCTTCCCAGCATCTTCCAGCCTTGGCTCCCCACAGCGCATCGTTCTCTTCCACGACGCGTTATAATGTCGATCCATTACAAATTCCTTCTTTCAAGACGATCTTTTGAATATCGGTGCGGCAATGCGCTTCAGCGTTTACTTCAACTTCTTTATCAGTGCCTCTACAGTCAGCTCTTCCTGCGTTCCGTCCTTTAGGTTTTTGACCGCGACAACGCCCCTGTCTATCTCTGCGCTGCCGAGGATACAGGCGTATTGTGCAAAGTTTCCGGCATTCTTCATCTGGTTCTTCATGCTTCTGCCCATATAGTCCATATCGGCGGAGATACGGTTCTGTCTGAGAGTCCTCACAAGGTTCATCGTCTCAAGCTTGACATCCGGCTCAGCCGCCACGACGTAGACCATGTTTACCGGTTCCTTGCCGAAGCCGCATCCCTGGGCCTCCATCGTGAGTACGACACGTTCTATGCCGGATGCAAAGCCTACTCCCGGGACGTGCGGCCCGCCTATGGCTTCCGCCAAGTTATCATAACGCCCGCCGCCGCAGACGGCATTCTGTGAACCGAGGTCCCCTGAAAGAATCTCATAAGCTGTCTTAGTGTAGTAATCAAGTCCGCGGACAAGCCTGTTATCACGCTTAACTACGGCCCCGATCCGGTCAAGTCCGCGGCAGAGCTGTTCAAAATGCTCCCTGCACTCGTCACAGAGGTGGTCTGTAACAGCCGGCGCGTTTTCGGTGATCTCTTTGCATATAGGGCTCTTGCAGTCGAGTATGCGCAGGGGATTGCGGTCAAAACGGCTCTTGCAGGTATCGCAGAGTTCTTCAAATCTTCCCTTAAGATAATCCTGAAGGACTTTCCTGTATACAGGGCGGCACTTTGGGCATCCAACGGAGTTAAGGACGACCTGAAGGTTCGAGAGACCGAGTCTGCGATAAAGTTCCATTGAAAAATCTATCACCTCCAGGTCGACATAGGCGTCCTGCGCGCCGAGAGCCTCTATATCTAGCTGCACAAACTGACGGTATCGCCCCTTCTGCGGACGCTCATAGCGGAACATAGGGCCGATCGACCAAAGTTTGACCGGCTGCGGTCCCTTATTCATCTCGTTTTCCAGATATGAGCGCACCATAGAAGCTGTAAGCTCAGGGCGCAGTGTGATGCTCCTTCCGCCCTTGTCCACGAACGTGTACATTTCCTTCTCGACGACATCCGTCGTCTCGCCGACGCCGCGGCTAAAAAGCTCGGTATGTTCAAATATAGGAAGATGGACCTCTTTATATCCATAGTCGTCTGCCACGTCGCGGCAGATCCCCGTAACGTATGCCCATTTCCACGACTCATCGCCAAGTATGTCTCTTGTTCCACGCGGCGCTTTGATTATTTCCATTGTGACCGCCTCCTGATAAATAGTATCGGAATCCATCCGTAATTCAAATGCTTATATTACTTCATAATATATGTCAGTTACAAGTGGCAATATAAGCGAATGCTGCATTATAATTAAGAAAGTATATTTTTTGAGGGGAGCAGAGCTTTTATGAAGAGATATTCTTTGCTTATCATGCTCATAATATTTATCACACTATCGGCAGAGTCAGCTACTGCAGCAAGTTGGAAGCCAAAAGGAGACGAGTACTGGATCAAGATAAATAAAGAGCAGCTTCGTCTCACTCTTTATAAGGGCTTTGAACCTTACAAGAGCTGGTACGTCTCCGTTGGCAGAGGGCGTGGTCCTGTAAAAAAATCACGTACCGACCTCATAACGCCTACTGGGACATTCACGATATACCGAGTTGTTCCGGACGCGACGAAGCTTGTCTTCGACCCTTCGTGGTTTGACGAACCGGGGAAACCTCAGGATGGGGTATACGGATCAAAGCTGATCTCGTTCTATAACAAATGGCAGATCGCAATACACGGCACCAATAATCCCCGTTCAATAGGCAAATGGGCTACGCATGGCTGTATCCGCATGCGCAATGCCGATATCGAGGATCTTGTTTCGTATGTCAGACCTAAGATGAAACTGATTATTGTAGAGAGCAATAAAGACAGGAAATTCTATAAAGAAACTATATAGAAGCAGCATACATCTGGGCGGCCGCTCAGTGGAGGAGTGATATATTTATGAGCCGGGCATTTGTTAAAGAAGATGATGAAGAACGGGGGAATCTTGTCTCGGACATACAGTACCGGGAGAAAAAAATGGAGTGGCTTAAGATCCAGGAGAAAAAACTTGACACATTGCTCAACGACCCAAAGACAAAGAAGATAAAACCGGAGACACTGGAACGCTGGATACGCGAGACACAGGAAGATATAGCAAAAACCAGGAAAGAGCTCGGATATGAAGAGCAGGCTGATCGTTGAATCATGATTTTTCGCCTTAAATTTCACCAAAAAATGATTGCATTTACTATTAAAACCCATTAAACTCAACTTATCCTGCATCTAAGGAGTTATGTCACTATACGGAAGGGACGTGAGAGAAAAATTGAAAAAAAACACTGGTGTCTGGTGTAACAGACATGGAGAGAAACTCCAAAACTCCCGCACTGAACTGACCCGCCGGTCCAATTCCGGTGTTGTGACAGATGCCGCCGCTTCGACGGCCACTTTTGCCCTACAGGAAAAATACCTCCGTATATGAAGATCTCCGTTCTGAATGTCACTTAATATCAAAAGGGGGTATCTTCATTGAATGTAGTCAACAAACCATTGATCATAATAGAAAATCTCTGCAAAGGCTTTGAGGACGGCGAGGTCCTCAAAAACGTGAGCTTTACCATACATGAGGGGGACCTTGCCTCTATCATTGGGCCCTCGGGCTGCGGCAAATCCACATTCCTGCGCTGTATCAACTGTCTTGAACTCCTCGATTCCGGTTCCATCTCTATAGCCGGGGTTACTGTCTCGCGCAGACCCGGGGAGGTCCCTGACGAAAAAATGCTGGACACTGTGCATAAGCTGCGCAGTGAGGTAGGCATGGTCTTTCAGAGTTACAATCTGTTTCCCCACAAGACGCTGCTTCAGAACATAATGCTTGCCCCCATGGTAGTGAAGGGCATGAAGAAGGATGAATCATACGAACTCGCGATGAGGCTGCTTGACAAAGTAGGGCTCAGAGATTTTGCGTCCAAGTATCCCTCGACACTGTCAGGAGGTCAGGGGCAGCGCGCCGCGATAGCACGCGCTCTTGCCATGAACCCGCGCGTCATGCTATATGACGAGCCTACATCTGCACTTGACCCTGAGCTCGTAGACGAAGTTTTGCAGGTCATGAAGGACTTGGACTCAGAAGGCATGACTCAGATAATCGTCACCCATGAAATGAAATTTGCGCGAGACGCATCGGACTACATAATATTCATGGACAAGGGCGAGATAGTAGAATACGATGACGGAGATATACTGTTCGCCAACCCTAAGAATGACCGTACACGTGCGTTCCTGCGCCACTTTGTGGATACGGGGGCAACATGCTGATGAAAAAGATCGCACTGCTGATAGCATTACTCTTCTCTGTTTCAGTAAATACGCTTATTGCATGTTCTCCGGTGCATGCCGCCGCTGCAGAGCCGCAGAAAGAACTGCGCTGGGGAGGAGACTCCGAGGGGGGGTTCCCTTATATGTTCTCCAACCCCAAGAACCCAAGCGAGCTTATAGGCTTTGAGGTCGACATAGTAAATGCCCTGGCTGAACGTATGGGCCGCAAACCGGTCTACGTCAACAACGCGTGGGACAACCTCATACCGGGTCTGCAGCGCAGGCTTTACGACATCGCAATCAACGGACTGGAAGTCACTCCGGAACACAAAAATGTCGTAAACTTCTCCATACCTTACTATAAGACCTACCTGCAGCTAGCCGTACGTAAGAGAGAGAACAGCATCAAAACTTTAAAGGACTGCAAGGGCAAGGTAGTCGGCACGCTTAAAGAGAGCTATGCACAGCAGGTGCTCGAGGAAGTCAGCGGCATTAATATAAGGACATACATCGTAGAGGCAAACACCTATGAAGATCTTACAAACGGGCGTCTGGATGCCGCATTGTTCGACCAACCGATAGCACTTTACTCCGCGGGGTTCAATCCGGAGATAAAATTTGTCGGCCCCCCAATAGGAGAAATCACCTACGCGATCGCAATGCGTAAAGATGATAAAGAACTTCTGAAAGAGGTCAATCAGGCTATCGTCTATCTGCGCGACTCCGGCAAACTGCGGGAAATATACGACCGATGGAACCTCTGGACACCCGTAATGGCAACTGAGTTCAATGATTTCAGCCCATCGAAGGTAGAGCCTTCACGCTATAACGACTGGGCGGAAGACCATCGTCCGGTTCTGACTCTTGCTAAGCGCATAGAGAGATACAAGGAAGTGATGCCGTCCTTCGGACGTGCCGCTATAGTTACCATGCAGGTTTCCATAACGGCTATGATCCTTGCAATAGGACTCGGTCTGGGACTTGCGATCACACGCGTATTTGCCCCTAAGTGGATAGCCGGCCTTGCGACCTGTTATATCGAAATAGTCCGTGGCACGCCTGTTTTGATACAGCTATTTTTTATATTCTACGGCCTTCCCAGCGTGGGTATAAAATTCTCGCCTTTCTGGGCCGGAGCGATAGGACTTGGGCTGAATTACGCCGCCTATGAAGCAGAGATATACCGTGCCGGCCTCTTTGCAATACCGCGCACACAGTGGGAATCAGCTCTGGCCCTTGGCATGACCAGATGGCAGGCAATGCGTGAGGTCATACTTCCGCAGGCGATCCGCGTAGTGATCCCGCCGATAACGAATGACTTCATATCACTGCTGAAGGATTCTTCGCTTGTCTCAATAATAACCATGGTGGATCTGACAAAGACTTACGGACAGGTATCTGCAACTTACTATGACTATTTTGGACCCGGGATAATCGTTGCTGCAATATACCTGCTGCTGGGATTGCCGTTTGTACGTTTCGCGCGCTACACCGAGCGGCGTCTTGCTGAGATGGACAAGGATGGCAAGCACGGAAACAGGGAGAATATCTACAGGTCCTCAACAAGATATGTCGTATAGGCAAATGGCTGAAAATTTGCACCAAGCCAAGCCGTGTACTGTGACCATATCCGGTTAATTGATCAGCGTTTCAATAGACTTAGAGCCGTCCTTTGACGATATGCCTCAGGCCGGCTCTTTGCACGCTTAACAAACCTGCGGTTTTCGGCCCTTGGAGAGCCGTTCGGAAAGCCGGGTCCATCTTTTGCGGGTGTTTTCGTTTTTGACTGCTATGGCAAGCGCTTTTTTTGTGCCGACTATGATGACCAGCTTTTTACCGCGCGTTATGCCCGTATAAAGGAGATTGCGCTGGAGCATCACGTAATGCTGCGTAAGCATCGGTATGACGACAGCCGGATATTCAGACCCCTGTGATTTGTGTATCGATACGGCATAGGCCAGGACAAGCTCGTCAAGCTCGGTGAAGTCATAGGAGACAAGACCCGTGTCCATTCTGACTATGAGGCAGTTTTCGTCGCCGCTGATGCGGTGTATCGTGCCTATGTCTCCGTTATAAACATCCTTGTCATAGTTGTTGCGGATCTGCATTACCTTGTCGCCTTCCTGAAATACACGCCCCATGCGCTGGACCTTTGCCCCTCCGCTTTTGTTCAGCACTTGCTGCAGCTCGGCGTTGAGCCTCATAGTCCCTACAGATCCCCTGTGCATCGGAGTGAGCACTTGTATCTGCTCGAACGGGTCAAAGCCGAAGCGTTTGGGGATGCGGTCTGTAACAAGTGTTTTTATTATCTCAAGAGCTTTGTCAGGGTCATCCTGTTGTATAAAATAAAAATCTTTCAGTCCATCATCATAATCCTCGTCAAACTCAGGCATCTCGCCCGCGTTCACGCGGTGGGCGTTGACTATTATCCGGCTCTCCTTAGCCTGCCTGAATATCTCGTTAAGGATCACAGCAGGACATACCCCGGAGTCGATAATATCCTTGAGCACCTTGCCAGGTCCTACGGAAGGGAGCTGATTGACGTCACCAACGAAGATAACGGATGCTTTCCTCGGTATTGCTTTTATAAGATGGTGAAAAAGGATCTGATCCACCATAGATGCCTCGTCAATTATCAAGAGGTCGCATTCCAGAGGGTTCACGTCATTTCTCATGAAGTCTCCGCCGTTGGCCGTCCCATGTCCGTTGTATTCGAGCATGCGGTGGATAGTCTTTGCCTCGTGGCCCGTTGCCTCGGTCATGCGCTTCGCCGCACGTCCCGTCGGGGCAGCCAGCATGACACGATAGCCGCGCGATTCGCGTATTTTGAGTATCGCGCGTATAAGTGTCGTCTTTCCTGTCCCCGGCCCGCCTGTTATAACCATAACCTTAGAACTTATCGCTATGCGCAGCGCATCTATCTGCCTGTCCGCCAGCTTTATCTGCAGTTCTTCCTGCACCCATGGGATAACGACATCCGGGTCAACGTATTGACCGTTAAAAGATGCCGACATGAGTTCTATCAGATTTTTCGCCGAATGTTCCTCAGCATAGTGGAAAGCAGGAAGATATACCGCGCAGTCATCATTGCCGGACTTGTCCGTGTACCATTCGACGATGATCTCTTCTCCAAGCCGCGCTTCCTCTATCCCCCGTTCGGCAAGCTCGACCGGAACGGAAAGTATATCAGCCGATTTGGAGGCAAGCTCCTCTATAGGAACGTATACATTGCCTTCCCCGACAAGCTGTGTCATGACATGCAGCACTCCGGCCCTGATCCTAAGCGGAGATTCTTTCGAAAAGCCCATGTTTGCGGCAATCTTGTCGGCAGAGAGAAAGCCTATTCCAAATATATCTATTGCAAGTCTGTAAGGATTCTCCCGAAGCACCTGCATGGTGGCATTGCCGTATTGGCGGAATACGCGCAAAGCATAGCCCGTGCTGATACCGTAGCTCTGCAGAAAAAGCATTACGTCGCGTATCTCACGCTGTTCTGCCCACGAAGCCTGTATCATCGCAGCCTTCTTGTCGCCAACTCCGTCTATTTCCAAAAGCCTTTCAGGCGCATTGTCAAGCACATCAAAAGCATCAGCACCAAACATGGAAACGATCTTCTCGGCCATTGACGGGCCGACACCTTTTATAAGCCCGGAACCGAGATATTTCTCTATCCCGACGAGTGACGAAGGCACAGCCGACTTGCATGTCTCTATTTTAAACTGTGCGCCGAATTTCGGATGATTCTGCCATTCGCCTGTCATACGCAGGACCTCTCCCACGGCCGGAGAGGCTATGTATCCGACAGCGGTCACAAGCTCGGGATATTCGCGCACCCTGATGCGGAGGACGCTGTAGCCGCTCTCCGCATCGCTGTACGTTATACGCTCTATCTGCCCGTAAAGTTCCTTGTCGCCATCAGAAGAGGGATCGTCGGGCTTAACCATTCCATTTCCCATGAAACAGCCTTAAAACGCCTCTGCGCCGGGGCGATGCCTCTGATCAAGGATGCCTATCATCACTCTGTCCACAGTCTTCATTCCATCGCGCGTGACCTTCGCTACGTTCTCTATTGTCTCTTCGATCGTAGAACCGAAGACCCCCTGTGGAACACCGGGCCTCTGTCCCGCAAGCGCCCATCTCGCCGCAAAATATGCCTCTGCCGATGCACAGCTGACCTTTAACGCGCAGCTTTCTTTCGCCCCGTCACAAAGCATTCCGGCAAGATTTGAAAGGAGCAGATCCATCGCGTTAAAGATCTGTTCCTCTTTTCCGCCCATCAGGCTGGCCATCCCGGCGGCAGATCCGGCGCCTGCGGCTATTGAACAGCCGCATACAGGGGACATGCGACCAAGACGGCGTTTCACGAAGCTTGTTGCAATATGGCTGACAGCAAGTGCGCGAGCGGTCTCATCAGGAGTCTTCCCAAGGTGTTCCGAAAGCACCGCGATCGGAAGTATCGCTGTTATTCCGTGGTTACCGCTTCCGGCGCTGCTCATTACCGGGAGCAGGATCCCTGACATCCTGGCATCAGCGGCAGAAGCACATACACTCCTGATTTTCATTGCAACATTTTCTTTTTCTTCCGCATCTGCGAACTCGCGCAAAGTACGCCCAAAGCGGCTGCCCTGCACACATTCGCCGCAGGATATACATACGTCGGAGGGACTGTAACCACCTTCTGCAACCATCATGTTCATCTTTATTCCTTCAAGCAGAAAGTCCCTGTCAGCCTCGTCCATATCATCAGCCATACAGAGAGCCTCGGCCAACGTATCAGGAAAACCATCTTCCTCAAAGCCGGTTGATGCGCTCTGTGCCGGTATGATATCCTCTTCTACCGTTTCACCGTCGAGTATTACTTTTTCGACATGAGTGTAGTTTCCTGTTATAAGGCAGACGGCCTTGTGCGATGGCGTGAATACAGAGGCAAGGACATACACTCCGCTTCTGTCAGGATCACAGTAGATGGATACACGTTCCTCCCGCACCCAGCGCTCGGCCTTTAAAACATCTTCCCTCGTGCTGTCGCGCAGCACTTCGAGTCCGAGCCCAGGATTTCCGCATATAGCGCCCATCGCGGCAGCCATGGCATTGCCGCGCGCTCCGCGCGTACCGGGTATGCCGACGGCCATCCCGTTCTTATAGATGCTCCCGCTCACCGTAACGCGGATAGAAGCTATATAATCGCTGTCCGTAAGCTCTTTGCAGGCACGTGAGACAGCAAGCGCGACCGATGCGGGATCAGTACACCCAAGCGCCGGTTTGACCTCTTTTGCAAGAAATTCCTTCATAGACAACATGGGACTCCTCCTAGCGGATATATCTGATTTTTCCATCAACAACCGACAGCCCGACCGTCATCTTGAGCAGTTCAGGCTCTGTTACCATAAACGGGTCTTCCATAAATGCGACAATATCGGCAGCCTTACCGACTTCAAGCGTGCCGCGCATCTCACCCTCTCCGCAGACAGTTGCGCCTCCGCTCGTGTAAAGCGATAAAGCCTCAACGCGGTCAAGCCTCTGTGAGGGCATCCAGCCATATTGAGGCTTATTGTCCTCATCCTGCCGCAATATCGCAGCCCTGATCCCCACGAAAGGATCAAGGGGCTCCGCCGGCGCATCTGAGCCTGCTCCAAGCGGTATGCCGAAAAGTATCAGCGACTTCCACGCATAACTCCATCTCGCACGTTCAGCGCCGAGACGGGATATAACTATAGGCCAGTCTGATGTAACAAATGCAGGTTGTATGTCAGCCATCACGCCAAGATTCGCCATACGCCTGTACAGATCCTGGGCTCCGACCTGACAGTGTACTATCCTATGCGCAATATCACTGCCGGAAGAATACCCTTTGACCGACTCTATAACATTGAGGCAGCGCTCTATGGCTCCATCTCCTATGGCATAGAACGCGACCTGCATCCCGGCGCTCTGCGCCGTCTGCAAAAGTTCATAGAGTTCACTCTGCGAGTGGGCGTATATGCCCCTGTTCCCTGGGTCATCCGAATACTCTTCCCTCAGTGCCGCTGTCCTTGCTCCCAGTGTACCGTCAACATGTATCTTCAGAGGCCCCGATTTGAAATAGTCGGGACCGTTCCTCTTATGACAGCCGGATCCTATGAAGGAGTTAAGTTCGGATATATCACGCAGATGCCATTGCTCTGAAATGCGCAGCGGCATCATGTCGTTGTCCTCCATCTGTTCATAAAGCTTGAATACTCTGTCCGTGCTCCCCGCCATTTCAAGATCGTCTGTCTGCACAGCCGTTATGCCAAGCTTTAACATCTCACAAGCGGCACGTTTATACCAGCGTTCAAGCGTCTCGTCCGAGTACTCTGGAATGTTCATACGGAGCCAGTTCAATGCCGCCTCGCTCACTACTCCGTTTGGCTCGCCGTTCTCATTACAGTTTACAACTCCGCCGGATATCTTGAATCCGGAACCTATATGCATAACTTCGAGAGCCTTGCTGTTGAGCGCGGCAATATGTCCGCACGAACGCTCAAACAGCAATGGGATATCCTTTGTTATCCTGTCGAGGTCATACCTGTTCGGGAAACGCTTTTCTGCAAGATAGTTCTGATCCCAGCCTCTTGCAAAAAACCAACCGCCATCACCTATGGTCGTCTGAGCCAGAAACTCGCGGCCTTTATTTACGATTTCCTCAATAGAGGTCACGCCGCGCAGGTTAAGAGTCTCAAGGCTTCTGCCGGTCGCAAGCAGATGATTGTGCGTATCCGTGAACCCGGGCATGAGGAACTTCCCCTTCATATCCAGCACTGTCGTTCTGCTGTCACACATGGAAAGTATCTCGCTGTCAGAGCCAAGAGCTTTTATTATCCCGCCCTTTGCAAACATAGCATTCGACCGGCCATGTGAAGCCATCGGATATATGATACCGTTTATAAGTGCAATGGAGTCCTTTCTTTCTTCACAGGCCATCAGCCGGCACCACCTTAAAGTTTCATTATCAAAGCCGCAAGAGTCCTCATTCCGAAACCGGACGCCCCATTAACATAGTAGCTCCACGGGTCCTTTACAAAATCCGCTGCAGCAATGTCAAGGTGGACCCATGGGATATCCTTATCGACAAATGCTTCCAGGAACATGGCGGCTGTTATCGCTCCCCCATAGCGCCCACCTGAATTGACCATATCAGCCACAGGTGATTTTATCGCCTTGCGCAGGTTGGGGTCGTCCATGGGCAGCTTCCAGAAACGCTCTCCGCTCTGCTTCGCCGCAGAGAGAACAATTTCCGCAAATCCATCGTTGTTGGTAAAGAGACCGGCAGTAGTCGAGCCGAGCGCTACGGCACATGCGCCTGTCAGTGTAGCTATGTCGATGATCTTATCCGGTTTGAGTTCAGACGCATAACAGAGCGCGTCAGCCAGAGTCAGGCGGCCCTCTGCGTCCGTATTGTTAATTTCTATAGTCTTGCCGTTCCGTGCACGAAGGATATCGTCAGGCCTGTAGGCACTGCCTCCAGGCATGTTTTCAGCAGCCGCTATGATGACTGAGACCTTCCAAGGAAGCTCAAGCAATGCCGCGGCGCGGATAGCCCCTAAAACCGCACAGGCGCCGCTCTTGTCCCCCTTCATGGTCGTCATGTGTTCTGATGGTTTTATGTCAAGACCGCCGCTGTCAAACGTCAGCCCCTTGCCGACCAAGGCTATGTGGCCTCTGCATTCCCCCTTCGGGGTCCATGTAAGATGGATAAACCTCGGCGGATTAGCAGAGCCGCGAGCCACAGCATAATAGGCGTTCATCTTCTCGCTTAAGATGCGCTCTTGATCCCATATCTCACACCCAAGACCAAGCTCCTCAGCCAGCTCTGATGCCTTTTCCGCCAGCACCTGCGGAGTCACGACGTTACCGGGCTCATTGGCTATATCCCTCGTGTAGCACTGGGACTCGGCAAGGATGTATCCCTCGCGCAGACCATCTTCGTTACCGTCTATTACAACGACGTTCTCTACGCGTTTGAACCTGTCGTCAGCTTCGCGAGTCAGATATTTGTCGAATCTGTAGCTGCCAAGCACCGCCCCCTCCGCTGCAGAACACGAACTATTTTTTTCACATGCCTTCGGAAGGTAAATGGCTGTATTCACAAGTCCTTTTGATGCCGCTTCTCTCACTACGTTAAACACACACTCGCGTATTTTGTCCCCGTCGTTCCCGTCTTCCTCACCAAGACCGCAGAGGACTACCGTCCTCACAGCTTTAGCCTTATCGGCAACCGATATCTTTAAGGATGTTCCGGCCTTGCCTTTAAAACCTTCATTCATAATGTTGCGGCGGCATAAGTCACGCATCTCCGCACGAAGCGGATCAAGGCATACCGTATCAGGCTCCGCCTCATATACAAGTATTCCTATAACGTCGGCAGATTCCGGACTAAACCCGTCTTCAGGCGTTCTTATATTCACAAAAAATTCCCCCCATAAATGTAACCTGCAGCTATTACAATACTGATAATAATAACACTATTTAATCTTTATTAAAGGTGATTTATGCCGACATTCTATATTTTTACAGAAAATAAAAAGCTCCCAGCAGCATCACAGCGGTATATAGAAAACAAGTACAAAATACATTCTATTTTCTGCTATACTTTACCGGTAGAACGCCCAGCCTGTGATGTATGGGGGAATGTCAATGAACGATACATATGATGCTATTATAGTCGGGGCCGGACCTGCAGGGCTTTTCGCCGCACTGGAGCTTATAGGCAAGGGCAAGAAGGTCGTTATCCTGGACAAGGGACGCCCCATTGAGGCCCGTATATGTCCTATGAAAATGGGGGCCAAGGAGTGCTTGCACTGCAACCCGTGCAACGTGGTCTGCGGATGGGGCGGGGCAGGCGCATTCAGTGACGGGAAACTTACCCTTACCCCGGAGTTCGGCGGTAACCTCGAAGAATACTGCGGACACCAGCAGCTTCTCTCCTTAATAGACGAAGCGGACAAAGTATACCTTGACCACGGGGCAAGCACAACACTCTTCGAACCCAATGGTGAACATGCAAAAAAAATCATAGCGCTGGCGCTGCAGGCAGGACTTGATATAATCCCCGCCAAGATACGGCATATGGGTACGGACCGGTCAAAATTAATCCTAGGCGCCATATATGAGACAATAAAGGATCACTGCGACGTGAGGACAAATACGCCTGTCGACAGGGTGCTCCTAAACACTGACGGCTCTGTGGCAGGAGTAGCGCTCGAAAGCGAAGAAGAAATATTTGCAAAACGCGTGCTTCTGGCACCCGGACGCGAGGGTGCGGCCTGGATGGAAAAGACCATTCACAGCCTCGGACTTAATATAGAATCGCTTCCGGTAGACATAGGCGTAAGAGTGGAGATACCCTCGGCGTGGGCGGAGGACATCACAGACCAGTTCTACGAGATCAAAGCGCTTTTTGACACTCCTACGTTTGACGACAAGGTGCGCACATTCTGTATGTGCCCTCACGGTGAAGTCACTACGGAGTTCCAGAGCCACCACAACATCCTTACGGTAAACGGACACTCGAACAGGGAGAATGACAAAAAGACAGAAAACACGAACTTTGCAATACTGGTCTCGACAAAGTTTACAAAGCCCTTCAATGATCCGATAGGATACGGGAGCCACATAGCACGCCTCGCCAATATGCTTGGCGGCGGCATACTCGTTCAGCGCCTTGGAGATCTGCGCAAAGGACGCCGTTCAACACATGACCGCATAGCGCGCGGACTCATAAAGCCGACGCTTGAAAGCGCCGAGCCCGGCGATTTGGCTTACGTCCTTCCATACAGACACCTGGTAGGCATAATGGAGATGCTCGCTGCCCTGGACAACATCATTCCGGGAGTCAACGGCAGACACACGCTGCTCTACGGGGTCGAGGTAAAATTCTACAGCCTCAAAGTCGCCTTGGACAAAGGCCTTCGGACCTCCATCCCAGGTCTCTATGCCGCCGGAGACGGGGCAGGAGTCACACGCGGCGTGATACAGGCATCTGCGTCCGGCCTCTGGGCCGCACGCTCAATGCTTTCCGAAGACTGAGGAATTTCTATCCTGCGCTGCGGGATATTATAAAGCGGCGGGCAGAAGACTCAAGCAAAATATGTCTTCAAACCTGCCGCAGATGTTTTAAAATCAGACACTGATGCTTATGTTAAGGCTCCGTCTTTACTTTAATACTTTATGATGCCAACCGAATTAAGGAAGATCAGGAGAACGAGGATCGGTGTCACATAGCGAAGCAGAAAACGGATAAACTGTACTTTTCCTTCGTTGTGGAGTTTGCCATGGTTAGTGAGCTCGTCCCTCAGATCTTTTTCCTTCATCTTGTAACCGGCGTACAGAGCAATGAAAAGTCCGCCGAGAGGCATAAAGACGTTGGAAGACAGGAAGTCAAAAATATCGAAAAATCCTCTGCCCATGACTTTGATACCGCCGAAGAAACTTGTGCCGTCGGCGGAACCGGCGGCAAGGATACCGACTATGCCCATTATCACACAGTTCAGCAAAGCCGCCTTCTTACGCGGCATGTTGAATTCTTCCGACATCCATACTGTCGGCACTTCAACAAGGGAGAGCATTGCTCCGTTTGCGGCAAATGATGTCAGGAGGAAAAATGCAAAGAGCAGCACCTGCCCGAATGGCATCTGAGAGAAGACAAGCGGTATCGTTATGAAGAGAAGCCCGGGGCCGGCACCTGGTTCAAGCCCGAACGAGAAAACTGTAGGGAAAATTGCAAGTCCGGCCAGCATCGAAACACATATATCTGCGATCGCTATCTTGAGAGGAGCGGTCGAAAGGTCGGAGTCTTCGGTAAAATATGAGCCGTAGGTTATCATTGTGCCCATGCCCAAAGAAAGCTTGAAGAACGCAAGCCCCATCGCTCCGAGTACAACTGCCGGCGTTATCTGTGAGAAATCCACATGAAAAAGGAAGCGAAGCCCGTCTGCGGCGCCCGGAAGTGTAAGAGCGCGGATAGCACAGATTATAAGAAGCATAAAAAGCGCAGGCATCATTATCTTAATAGCCTTTTCAATGCCGCTTGAAACCCCCAGTGAGATGATCGTACCTATGACGCAAAGGACCAGCACCTGCCAGAAAATCGGTGAAAGCACCGCCCAGGAGAAGAAGCTTCCGCCCGCTGTCCCTGCACCTATCGCGCTGCCGAACATAGCGGCAGCTGTTGCAGTCGTGACACCGGAAAATGCGCCTATTGCGGCCTTGAAGGTATAGAAGTAAACCCAGCCTGCCACACAGCTGTAGAAGAACATGATAAGGTATGCGGAAAGAGCTCCCATAAATCCGATACCGGACCACGGAGAATTGGGGTTTTTGTCGAGCTTTTTGAAAGCGCCTACGGCATTAAGCCTTGAACGGCGTCCAATGACAAATTCACTGATCATAATAGGAACAGCGACCATAAATACGAAGAACAGATAAAGGACAAGAAAGGCACCGCCTCCGCCGGTCCCCGTCATGTACGGAAATTTCCAGATGTTGCCAAGACCTACTGCCGAACCAAGTGCGACCATAAGCGCAGTAAGGCTGGAACTGAATCCATCCCTCTTGCCTGCCTGTTTTGACATTACAATCTCCTCCTCAATAAAATCATAATAAAGAATTTGGAGTAATCTATAAAAAATGCGACTCAATTTTACACCAATATACCTAAAATTAGTCAATATATCATTTTTGCTTTATAATCAGTTGGAATTATCAGGTCTGACCGTGGCACAAATTATAGCAACCATTATGACAGCACAGCCAAAGACCTCCTGTGCCGACGGGTTCTGACCGAGAGCAAGCCCCGTCAGCCCTACGGCGACAACTATCTCAAGCGTGCAAAGAAGGCTTACGGTGGCAGCAGGGATGTACTTAAGCGCGGTGTAGAAAAACCCGTATGCGATGAGGCTGCCGCTGAGAGACTGGAATACCATCAGTCCGAATAATTGAGGCGTGAAGCTGGCAATGTCAGCCCAGCCCACGAAAACACTTTTGCATAGTCCAAGAATGATACCGCCGAAGAGGTGGGCGAAAAAAAGCAGTGTCATCTGGTCGGACTGCTGACCCTTTGCAACACGGCGGGCTGCAAGAGCCTGGCCTGATATGCCTATGACAGCAAGCAGACCCCACATAAGCCCTGGGATAGAGAGTCCTGAGAAGGTTTTTTCACCGCCGACCATGCCTGAATAAACACCGACTATTATCAAAAAACCGGAAATCACCTGGAGTTTCGTGGGTTTTTCCTGGGTTATGCAGAGGGAGCCAAGCAGGGTCACAAGAGGAAACGTATAATGAAGTATCAGCGCTTCCGCCACGGAGAGATAATTCAGCGACATAAGAAATCCCCCTCCGGAGCAGACGACGGACAGGACACCTGATAGGAGATAGAAGCGCAGCATAGGGCGGGTCGGCATAAACACGGTACTTCCCTTTGTAAAGTAAAGCCACGGCCCCATAACCGCAACAACGAAAAATGCTCGAAACACCATAACCGACATCAGACTTATCCCGACACCGTAAAATACCTTCGCGATAGGGCTGATCACACCCCAGCATATCGCCGCAAGAAGGGCCAGTATTACTCCCCGCCAATAGTTATTCATCCGCTACGCACCTCTCTGTACGCTAAAGTATTATGGTCAATAATTTCTGCCCTTGCATAGTTTTACGATCCGGCGGCACAAGAAAGGCACTGCGCTTTGATGCAGACACAAAACACTGCGGTATCATTCTGCGCAGAAAATACCGCGGTGTTATTGACGAGATGTGTGCTACATTTTTGTTTGTTATGCTTTTTGCTATTGTTCCATAAATACGACGGTACCTGAGTTTTCTGAAGCAGCGCGCTCAAGCGCTGTTTTAGCGGTGATAAGATCCTGCAGCGCCATGCCGGTGGCGTCAAACATGGTTATCTCTTCGGCAGATGTCCTGCCGGGCTTGACTCCGTTAAGGACTTCGCCAATCTCTGTTATGGATCCCGGCTTTATAAGGCCCTGTGCCACTGCGTGCTGGCATTCCCCCTTCTGCGATACCTGTATGCGTGAATCACCAAAGACTTTAGCTGACGCGACGATTTCAGATTCGATCTCCTGCTTCCCGGGCATATCCGCCCCTATAGTGTTGAGGTGCGTGCCTTTATTTAGCCAGCCTTTTCTGATAAAGGCTTTTTTGGAAGGCGTACATGTCACTACGATGTCCGCATCACATACAGACTTCTCAAGTTCGGCAAAAGATCTCGCCCTGACTGTGATATCCGGATAATTCGGAGAAACCTCGGAGACCATTGCAACTGCGGCTTCATCTATCGCGTCAAAAACATCAACATTCTTTAACTTTTTCATGACCTTCGACAGACCCATCAGCTGAGCCCTTCCCTGTGCTCCCGCTCCCACAATGACGGCTTTTTCTGATTCGGGCCTGGCAAAAGTACGCGCCCCCAGCGCGCCGGCAGCTCCGGTCCGCAGGAAAGTTACAGGCGTTCCTTCCAATATGCCGAGAGGCTGCTGGCGTTCGATATCCATAACTATAATGAGCCCCGCGAGCGCAGGAACTCCGAGAAGTTTCGGATTGTCGCGGTTCCACCCTAATATTTTAAGTCCGTAAATTCCGGCGCCCTCAATGTAACCTGACTTTATATCCATGTCCGTCCGCCCTGGGTCAAATTCATGGGTTATTACCGGAAAGAGCCCGGCCCTGCCTGAAGAGAAGAGCCGATAGACCTCTTCAACACCGGGTATCACATCGTCCATAGTTACAAGCCGGCGAAACTGTACCGCATCAATTATACGGATCTCGTACATCATGTCCTCCTATTTACTCGTGCTGTCAAGCGCGGCGATAAATTTTTCTTCTCCGATGTTACCGCCGGATACTACTATCCCGACTTTCATGCCCTTGAGGCTGACCTTGCCCGCAAGAGCTGCAGCTACTGTGACTGCACCGGCGCCCTCGACAAGCTGATGATGTTTTTCGAACATGAAACGGATCCCTCGGGCTATCTCTTCCTCAGAAACTCCGATGATCCCCTCAAGCTCTTTCCTTACAAAATCCAAATGGTTCTCACATGCCCCGCCGCCAAGGGCATCGGCCAGGCTGATGCTCTCATCAACAGGCTCAACACGGCCTCTCCTCAGAGCTTCCGGCCAGGCTGGATTAGCGGACGCATGGACCCCCCAGACCTTTATTCCGGGCCTCAGTGCCTTAGCGGCCGTCGCAACACCGCGAATAAGTCCGGCTCCGCTTATCTGGCAAAGTATCACATCAAGCTCAGGCTCGTCCTGGAGCATCTCAAGCCCCACAGTCCCCTGCCCTGCCGAGATATAAGGGTCATCAAACGCTGAGACGAATATCAGCCCTTCACGCTCAGCCATTTTCATACTCTCTGCCTCTGCCTCGTCATAGTAGGTCCCAATGACGCGGAGTTCGATATACTCCCCGCCTCTTTCAATGATCGCATCGCGTTTTATCTGCGGACACTGGCCGGGGACACATATCACGGCCCGTGTCTTGAGGGAACGCGCCGCCATCGCCATGCCCTGTGCGTGGTTGCCGCTGGAGCAGGTTATGACCCCCTTTTTTCGTTCCTCTTCGCTCATCGCGAACATCCGATTAAACGCGCCTCTAGGCTTAAAAGAACCGGCAATCTGCTGATTTTCAAGTTTCAGCCAGACCTGTGCGCCCGTCATACTGCTCAGCGCAGGAGAATATTCAAGAGGCGTCCGCCTGATCCTGCCGTTAAGAAACCTGGCCGCAAGCAGAATATCTGTGATCGTCACATCATATGACATTCTGTGTGATTACCCTTCAAATATTTTTGTAACATAAGGAGAGGTCGACGACGAAAGCATAGCCGGATAGTCCGGATGGAAGCGGAGCACGTCCCCGACTTTCGGGCGTATCGTGCAGTCTTCAATATCTACGAGCAGATGATCGCTTGAAGCCGTGATTATGCGCACACCTTGATCGAGAGGCTTCAGTCCGCCGATATTCACGTCCTGCCTGCCTATCGCAAGTATCCCGCGCAGCCGCTTCCCCCTGTCTTCAAAAACAGGGACATTGCCGAAAGCGTCCCGGCCGACCTCGCCTATCGGCAGTGTCGGCTTTACGCGGACTTCAACAAGCTCCGCCTCTATCTCCATAGTATTCTGTTTAAGCCATGGGACAATGACACCAGAGGATTTGTCCGACCCGAGAAGGTAGCCCTCTCCTATTCTGAGGTTATTCACACGCGGCGGGAATAATCCGTCATCAAGTGCGATCAGTGAACGCGTCGTAGCGCCGCCGGAGAATATATCAAGCCTCCGGCCCAAAGCTGACTCGAGCGTCTCGCCAAATGAAACGAACCTGCCAAGACTCTCCCTTGAAGGCAACACACCGCTCGCACAGCCGAAGTTGACCCCGATGCCGACGATCTTCAGAGCCGGACTGAGTTTTTTTAATTCTTCAGCAAGCGCGTCTGCCTCATCGGGCCAGAACCCCTCGCGCAGATCACCCATATCCGTCATTATAAGGACCTTGTGTTCTTTCTTCTTACTCTCGCATATTTTGGACATCGCAGCCAGCGTGCCTGTATCCGAAACAAGCGAATAGTCGGCTAGGCTGATAACATCCTCAAGCTCGGAACGCATAGGAATGCGTATAAGCGCAAACGGCACTTTTATGCCGGCCTCTTTCATCCTGCGTATGTTCATTATCCTGCTGTCAGCAAGCGCAGATACGCCTGTCCCAGCGATACGCTCAGCCAGTTCCACCGGTGCGGACAGACCCTTGGTTACCCCCCACACTGATATCCCGTGCCCTGCGCACTTTGTAACTATCGACCGCATGTTATTTTCCATAATATCCAGATGCACTCTCAAAATCGGATACGACATTTCATATCACTCCCGTCTCAGAATGAAAATATATCCTGGAATCTCCGGATTTCAGGTCTTTACGTTGATTATAATCTTATATCAACGGACATAGAGGTCAAGAGTACTTAAATGCTATTTAAGCGCGCCCTTACCGTGCGCTCGTACCCGAAGAGAGCCACCGCCCGACGGCCAGCAGGTCTCCGATAACTCCATAAGCAGTGTCTATCAGATCCGGGCATTCCTGGACAATAATATTAGGATGCATAAGATCGGACTCGATCCTTACAGCAGAACCAAAATGGGACACAAGCGCAAAGATGTCATTTGCGGCTACCTCTTCGACCTTGACTCTTGTGCGGACCTTCCCGCCTTCCGTCCATCCGCGGCATATAAGCTTCAGGCGCATGCCGCGCCGGACGGCATCCTGTGCCGCCTCAGGCGTAACAGAGCGTATCCCCTCACGTTCCACATCAAGCGGGGTAACATCCGCATCCATAAGCACATTTGCCAAAGCGGCGGTCTTGGCGGCAGGATCCCATCCGTCTACATCCATCGACGGATCAGCCTCGGCGATACCAGCGTTCTGAGCTTGCTTGATCCCATCCTCAATTGTTCCTCCGCGCTCCATAAACGAGAGGATAAAATTTGTCGTTCCGTTGAGTATGCCTGAAAAACCGGTAACCATTGTTCCTTTCATACAGCGTTCATAAAAATTGAAAACAGGGGCACCATCCATGACCGCTGATTCAAACAGATATTTAGCTCCATTTTTTTTCGCCAGATCATTAAGTTCGTGATACGCAAAACCGACAGGGCCCTTATTTGCGGATACGACAGATTTTCCGCGCTCCAGAGCCGCGCGTATATGCGACACGGCAGGCTCTCCCCTGTTCTCTATCGAAAGGGGGGATAGCTCGACCAGCACATCATAGTCCAGCACCTTCGCAGCCTCAAGCGGAGTGAGATCCGACAGACCCCTGCCATCAATGGCAAGCCTGCCGTGCTCCTTAAGATCCATAAGGACCGACGACAGATCAATGCCATCCGGATTCTCGATACCTCCGTGACGCCCTGTGAAAATGCCTATTACATCAGCAGAAAGATCTAGTTTCGGATAAAGTTGCCTGTTTATAAAAATCCTTGCCATCTCTTTTGCCACGTTGCCGAAACCTATAAATAATATCCGCATCATCTTCGCCCCTTTATCTGCAGTAATTCTTTGTACATTGGATCAATTCAGCATCTCCTTGGGCTATTGTTTAGCCTATTTTATTTTATTGCTTCCCTGATCGATGCGGAAATGGCGGCCAGACCTTCGCGCAATTCAGCATCCAGCGGCCAGCCGTATCCGATGCGCATGTATCTTCTGTCCTGCTCAAACCAGTGGCCCGGTCCGACATAGGTCCCGTACTTCTCATTCATTGTCTTATAGACCAGATCCACATCGACTTTCACTTCCGGCTTGATGCGCGGGAAACAGGTGCATGCCGCTTTCGGCTCAACCCATTCCATAAGCTCCTCTTTTTCGATCCACTCTTTGACAACTGCAAAGCGGTCCGCTATCACAGCGTCGTTTTGTTTTATCCACTCTTCCTTCTGCGACAGCGCGATATATCCGATATATTCATCAACTACGCTGCCGCCTATACAAACCTGTTCTTTCGCACACAGCAGCATGTCCATCATCGCTTTATCCAGGCAAACGGCCCAACCGATACGGATCCCCGGTATGCCGTAAGTCTTGGAAAGCGAGGATATGGAGATTACCTTTTCACTCAGCGACGCTGCTACGGGAAGTATCTCCTCTTTGAACATGTCACGGTATGTCTCGTCTATAAGCAGCCACTTGTTGTGTTTTTCCGCAATTGAGATGACCTCTTTGAGCTCCGCAAGCGGCATCATTGTTCCTGTAGGGTTATGAGGATTGGTAAGCGAGATATATTTTGTATCCGGGCGTATCATCGACTCCAGCTTTTCAATATCGACCCTGAACCCTTCTTCAAAAACCTGATCAAGGTAGCTGATATCCGCTCCGATTGCGCGGGGAGTTTCTATGTTAGTGCCGTAGTTGGGCCTTGCGACTATCATGTGGTCACCCTTCTCAAGCAGGGAAGAAGCCACGAGAAAAAGGGCTGAAGCCGCCCCGCACGTTACTATCACGTTGTCACGGTCTTGGATATCCGACTGTTTTGCTATGATCTCGCGTAGTTTGGGATCGCCAAGATGGTCTCCGTAAGGAAGGAGAAGATCGTCAAGCACGATCCCGAGGTCCTTAAGGTTCCTGTCTCGCACAGATGTCTCCGTCAGATTGTTTTTGATCCTGGAGTAACCTAACTGTTCCGGCGACTCCATTTCAATTGCCATGCGCACATACTTCATTTGACATCCTCCAAGTAAATAAGATATAATCTATATTAGTACATAATTGTATTGAATATTGTGTATATTGTGATTATAGTGATTGATTTTTCTATGTCAATGATCCCATAATATGTTTTTAAAGGCTAACTGTTATTTATTATGATAAACAAAATATCCTCTTTGAGGGAAAAATACCTATTGAAAAAACGAAGCATCCTTGAATCAAGAGATCAGCACGATGAAGGGGCAGTAATACAAAAAATGCAGGCGCACATCCATCAGGGATTCTGTGACCTGCGCCTATCCTGAAATCCGGAGGCCTTAAATTAAAATGGATAATCTTCCTATCAACCCCAGCTTTACAGATGTCGTAAGAGCATACCGTTTTTTGAACAAGCGAGTCAGGCATACGCCGACAGAATATTCTTATCCCCTTAGCGAGATGGCAGGAGCTCCTGTCTACATCAAATGGGAAAACCAGCAGATATGCGGCTCGTTCAAACTTCGCGGGGCTCTCTACAAGATGAGCTCACTGAACGATGAAGAGCGCGCACGCGGCGTCGTAACATGTTCAAGCGGCAACCACGGACAGGGTGTCGCGCTTGCAGCGAATGAACTCGGCATCAAGACACTGATATTCGTACCAAAGGCCTGCCCTGAGACGAAAAAACTGGCGATAAGGCGCCGCGGCGGAGAATTCATAGAACTTATTGTCTGTGATGGCGACTATGATTTCGCCGAGGCGACCGCGCACAAGCATGCTGAAGAAAGAGGCATGACATATATCTCTTCGTTCGAAGATCCTACCGTTATCGCAGGACAGGGAACGGCAGGCTTCGAGATGTTCACCGACGAACCTGATATCGACCTGCTGCTCGTTCCGGCAGGAGGCGGGGGTCTTATGAACGGGATGGCAATAGCGGCGAAGGCGATAAACCCGAAGGTCGAGATATGGGGCGTCCAGTCAGTGGCTTCAAATCCGTGGGTCGTTTCCTGGGCGGACGGGATTGTCAAAGAAGTGGAATATTTTGAAACCCTCGCTGACGGTCTGGCAGGATACATTCCACAAAGCCTTCTTACACTTGCCAAAACTCGCGTAAGCGGAATACATGAAATTACAGAAGAAGACATAGCAAACGCAATAGCGTTCCTGCACAGGGAACACCATCAGGTGGCAGAAGGGGCCGGAGCAGTGGGAGTCGCGGCGCTTCTTGCAGGTAAAGTCGACGTCCGAGGTCGTAAAACCGGAATAATCATCTCGGGCGGAAATATAGATGAAGATAAACTGAAAAAAATCCTGACAAAATACTAGACCCTACCGTTATACAGATATTCTTGCATTAGAGCCGCAGACCAAGATAAACGACAGAAGAACGGGACCGGTCTATGGTGTGTTTTCGTATCCCACCAAAAACCGGCCCCGATGTTTTATGGATCTAACGCTGCAGTGCGGCAGCTATCATTCGGATTTCTCAAGCGGCAGTTTAGGGTTGCCCGCCCACGCCTGAAAACCCTCGTCATAGCACCGTGACTTGTGGTAGCCGGCATAGCGCAGCACCATTGTAACGAACGCCGCCCTGACTCCCGCCGTGTCATAGACAACTATCTCATTGTCAGGGGTTATGCATGCCTTTTCAAGAAGTACTTTGATCTCTTCTGCCTCTTTAAAGTCATAGTTATCCTTCACAAAATCCTGCAGCTCGATGTTGATCGCACCGGGAAGATGTCCAGCGCGTTTCTCCTGAAACGGACGGATCTTGCCCTGATATTCGGCAGGTGTGCGGACATCAAGGATGACAAGTCCCTCCTTGCCAAGGTTGTCGTCTATCCACTTAGTATCTACCATATAGGTTGCCTGGTACTTAGGGATGGAGAAAGCAACGGACTTATTCTTATGGTTAGTCTTTGAAACAGTCCCTCCTGCCTGCTTCCATGCAGTGAACCCTCCTTCAAGGATCCTTGCATTTTTGATCCCGCTCATACGAAGTATGCATAGGACCCAGCCGCTCTGCCCCCAGCCTCCGGCATCGTCATAAGCTATCACGGTCTTTTTGCCGTTGATACCGAGTGCGCCAATTCTTTTGGCCATCGTTGCCGACGGCCATACCGTACCCCATTTGATACTGCCGTTCGGCGCTCCCATATTTGCAAAGTATGTCCACGTCGCGTTGACTGCTCCCGGGATGTGCCCCCCGGCATAGAGACTCTCCGGACGCGCGTCGACAATGATAACGTTTGCCCTGTTTTTTTTAAGCCATTCCGGCGATACAAGGAGTGTCGCTTTAGTTTCAGGTATACCGGGCGCCATTGGTGTCGGCTTGATCGGACGGATGACCGTGTGTATTTCAGCGGCAGGCAAAGCTGATGTACTTGCCGGCGTTACAGTTTTATCAGGAGAGACTGAAGATTCCACCGCCACTGCCATGGAAGAAAATATTAATAACATGGAACCCATAAGCGCTGTCGTCACAAATTTTCTCATAGAACCATCCCTTTCACTTATGCCGCATGAGCAGCTGTCAACAATTAGTTTAGACGCCATATTTTGATTATTATCTTAACGAAGTTTCCCATATTTTAATCTGTGAAACTACTGCTTTACATATCTATTGCCAATTATCACAGATCCACTGCGCGGCACGTTTTGCCTCGTTGAATTCCTTCCACATGACGCCGTCATCTGATTCCTCCGGCATAGATGTCTCATGCCGTCTCCTTATCCAGTCACGAAATTCCACCAACGCATCATGGCGCGCGAAATGGTCGAACACAACGTCAAATCTCGGTATGCCCCAAAGAAGATTCGGCGGCACAGCCCCTGCGTTTACAAGTGAAGCCGTTGCATTCTGAAGCAGTCTTTTTATCCCCTTATTGTGTTCTACGCGGAGGAGAACGGCCCTGTGTCCGCCTGTTATAGTCTCCGAGACCATGTTGACTGAGTCCTCTGTGCAGAATACCTCTGTGGAGAAGCCCAGCATGGCCGGTATTGGGTTGAACTGGTCTTCTGACGCGATCAGAAGGTACCTTACCGAAGAAGAACGCGAGGCAAGCAGCTTAAGCATTTTAACAGCCTCAGGCGATGTCCTGCGCGAGGTCGTTATATAGAGGTCCGCGCCTTCCTGTTCCGCTATCCCCATTATGTGACCGATCTGTCTTTTCATCCAGGCCGGCGTTACAGCATAGTTCGCATCGTCGCCGCCTATAAGTATTGACCAGATCATATCTGAAGCAGGCGGATATTCGGCAAGCAGCTTATCTGCCTCTTTCTGCAGATCCTCCTTGATTACAGAATTTGGTGAACCGAGAGTAACAAGAACGTTGGGCTTACGCGGCGGATGATCGTGCTCCGGAACTATGGCAAAGTCAAATGGATCCGTCCCCACTATGCCGGGAGTCATAATAGTAGCGCAGGAGCAGCGCCAGATATATCCAAGCGCGAGGTTATAGAGCGCAGGGGTGCTTCCTGCCGAGATTATAAGGACCTCTCTTGACCCTTCATGTATGTCTCTCTCCGCAAACCACTGTCCGACCTTGCGTACAATGATGTCGCCGTCAGCCATAGCGATCCAGTCACGCGCATCACGCCTGCTGCCTCCCACAAGTCTGCGGGCTCCGGCCCTTGTCCTCATCTTTGCAAACCCACTTAAGCACGGGACTTCTGTCTCAAGTATCTCGGCTCCCGTGAGTTTTGAGAGCCATACCGCGACACCCCGGCTCTGGTTAAGATGTCCGCGGATACCGTCGCTCAAAATTATTATGACCCTGATCCCATGACGTTCAGTTATAGGCAATCCGGTTTCTCCCTTTCAAATTTAAATGGCGCTTTGCCAATATCTGCCTATCTCCGCCCAAGTCCTCCGTGCTGCACCTGATGCTTTTGCGAAATATTTTGCGCTGAGATCTCTGTATCGATCCCAGCCGTCATTATGGACCTGAGCGGCTATTCCAGTCCATATTTCCCCAAGTTTTTCGGCACTATCAGCCTGTGCGGCTATGCCGAGAGAGAGGAATTCCGCCGATGCCTCTGCAAAATCCTCCATGTGAGGCCCGTACTGGACAGGAACTCCCCATGATACGGGCTCCAGGATGTTCTGTCCGCCCTTGTCCACAAAACTGCCTCCGATAAAAGCTGCCGCGGCCACCCCGTAAAGCTCAAAAAGCACACCTATTTGGTCGACCACAAGAACCTCCCAGCCCCCGCTTATTTCTGACAAAAGAGAGGTCGCGAATTCATCACCTGACAGAGCTTCCACTGCAGCAGCGCGCTCCGGATGCCTCGGCGCTATAATGAGCCTTGAATCAGGCTCTGTTTTTCGTAATATCTTAAATGCGGCAAGAACTATCTCATCTTCTCCGGTATGAGTGCTGCCAGCCATAAAGATCGGCCCCTTATAAAATTCCAGCTTTGCGGCCCATGCATCGCGCACAGCCTGATTTTTACGCAAGAGCAGCGCATCGATTTTGCTGTCGCCGAATACATGCATCCTGCCACGCGGGATCCCCAGCGACTCAAGCCTGAAAGCATCACGCTCGCCGCGCAGGAATATCTCATTAAAGAGTCCGTAAAGCTCCATTCCGACTCTGCTCCTCAGAGTACCCTGAAGCCGCGCCCATGTTCTGTCGGATATACGTCCATTGACAAGAAATGTCTTAACACCGGCATCACGCATCTCCCAGAGCATATTAGGCCACAGTTCTGTTTCGGCGGCGGCGAAGGCCCACGGATCAAGGCTTTTTATCGCAGACCGCACAAATTTTTTTTTATCCCAGGGATAGTAAATATGCGCATCGAAGAGACCTCCGCCAAGACGAAGCGCCATTGCCTTCCCTGTTTCTGTGGTAGTCGAGATGATTACCGGCCCGCTGTATCCGGCATCACGCGCCGCTTTGACAAGAGGCATGACAGCCTGTACTTCTCCGACTGAAACTCCGTGCAGCCATAGCGGACGTCTGCCTTTAAGGCAGGCGATCACCTCCGCTGACTGGATCCCACGACGCTCAGAGTAGCCTTCTGTATATTTTTTTCTGAGAATGGGCCATATAAAAATAAAAGCAAGATTTATAAGCGGCTGATATAGTTTCCTGAGAAGCGACAGTTATGCCACCCCCGCTTTCAGTATCTCATGGATATGGACCATTCCCACCGGCTTCCCGTCCTCGACGACTATAATAGCGGACACCTCCCACTGTTCCACTATTCGTACGGCTTCGACGGCCAGCCTGTCCGGAGCTATTACACGCGGGGTCCTTGTCATAGCGAGACTTACAGGCAATTCAAGCCCCTGCAGTCCCTCTTTTTCCATCAACCGCCTAAGGTCTCCGTCAGTAAAGACTCCGACCAGCTTTCCATCGTCATCGACTATGGCCGTGGCACCATAGCCCTTGCTGGTAATATCAAACAGGGCTTCACGTACAAGGGCCCTCTGGTTTGTAACAGGAAGTTTGTCGCCGGCACCCATGAGATCCCTGACTCGCAGGAGCAATTTTTTGCCAAGAGCCCCCCCAGGATGGAACAGCGCAAAGTCCTCCCTGCCAAGTCCAAGCAACAGCGTCGCCATACCGGCGACCGCATCTCCGATAGCCATCTGGAGCGTCGTGCTGCTTGTGGGAGCAAGACCAAGCGGATCAGCCTCCCCGTTTACATGACAGTTAAGTACAATATCCGATTCCCTTGCAAGCGTAGACTCGGCATTGCCGGTCACCGCTATTATCGGTGCGCCGATCCTTTTAAAATAGAGGATAATATCGACAATTTCCCTCGTCTCACCGCTGTTGCTGAGGAAGAAGCCTACGTCCTCGCGGCACACCATTCCGAGATCACCGTGCACGCCCTCTGTCGCATGCAGAAAGAACGCGGGGACCCCGAGCGAAGCAAATGTGGCTGCCGTTTTTCTGCCCACATGTCCTGATTTGCCAAGCCCTGAGACGACCACCCTCCCGCGGCAGCGGCTTACCAGGTGAGCGGCCTCGACTATTTCCTGTCCGAGCCGGAGCGCCGCAATCGAGAGCGCATCGGCTTCCTTAGTCAGTATATCCCTGCCGGCTTTAAGCAGATCTCCGTCGGAAATTTTCTTTTCTTCGCGCTCGTAAGGAAGGTCCATATCTATTCCTCAGCCCAGGCGAGCGATGCAAAGCCTGTGCTCTTTCTGACTATCCTGTCTATCTCCGCAGCCTGGCGCAGGACTTCGCGCATCCTGCCCAGCGGCACCATATTCGGCCCGTCGCACTTAGCAGCCTCAGGGTCAGGGTGCACCTCCATAAACAGGGCGTCTATTCCGACAGCTACCGCCGCGCGGATAAGGGGCAGAACAAACGAACGGTCTCCTCCGCTTCTGTCGCCCTGTCCTCCTGGTTTCTGGACACTGTGTGTCGCATCAAACATTACAGGATATCCTAAGTTCCTCATCACAGGAATAGAACGAAAGTCCACGGTAAGTTCGTGATAACCGAATGCAGTACCGCGCTCGCAGAGTATTATCCGGTCATTGCCTGCCTCGCGGCATTTGCCGACGACGGATCTCATGTCCTCCGGCGCCATGAACTGAGCTTTTTTGATATTAAGCGGCTTGCCTGTGCTGCTTGCGGCTACGAGAAGGTCCGTCTGGCGGCAAAGGAATGCAGGTATCTGCAGCAAGTCGACAGATCCGGCAAGCTTTTCGGCCTGCCAAGGTTCGTGCATGTCGGTAACGACGGGGACATCAAGGCGCCTCCCTATCTCCTTAAGCCAGGATAGACCTTCTTCTATTCCGGGTCCCCTGTAGCTTTTTATGGACGTTCGGTTCGCCTTGTCGAATGATGCCTTGAATATGTAGCCAAACTCGAACTCCGCGCAGAGTTTTTTCATTTCCTCCGCAATTAAGAGCGCTCCGTCAAAGCTCTCAAGCACACACGGTCCTGCCGCCACTACAAGTCTGTCGCCGCCGACAGGAAGATTGCCTACTTTGACGATTTTCACACCGGACATTTTATTTTCAGCCATTCTGCTCCAGCTCCTTCTCAATATGAGCGCAGTAAATACTCCGTCTTTCAAGATATTCGCCATAAACCTCGTAGACACGGCAGCGATTATCCCAGCCAAGTTCGGATGCACAATATTCTACAACCTGATCAAGGGCTCCGTTACCGCCGAGATTGCGTATCCCGGCATCCCTCATCTCTTCCCTGAGTTCCGGCGTCGTAAGGATATGCTCTGCCGCCGATGCCAGCTGACACGGATCAGCTTTGACAAGTATCTCAGCCTTCTTTAAAAGTTTCTTCTGCCTCAGCTTGCCCTTCTCAAGTATTGAGACTACCGGCACTCCAAGACCGGCGCAAAGCTGGTTGGCAGTACCGCCCATGCCTATGAGCAAATCTGCGCCACGCGCAACCTCCGCAACCTGCCCGTTATATACTTTCACGGATACGGACGCCGAAGCCAGAGTTCCACCGTCCTGCGAAAGGCTCCAGCCTTTGAGTTCGGCAGCCATCCTGCTAATGTCTATCGTAGGAGCGGGCACCATTATAAAACTGCATCTTATGCGTTTTGAGAGTTCTTCAGCCGCCCCAAGTATCAGCCTCACGTCATCATACGCCCTGGGGCGGCTACCGGGCAGAAGTATTATCCTTGCCCCGGATCCATCCCAAAGGATAGGAGAGGATGTATTTTCATCTATAAGGTCCATTACAGGGTTACCGCAGAACACCGCATTTACCCCCCCGGCCTGAAGTTCATGCGCTGTTTCAATATCCCTTGTCCATACAAGGCAGCTCCGTTTTTTAAGCAGCCAGCGCTCAACACGCATGTGGCCGCTAAGATGCACTGATTTCGCAGTCGCGATCAGCAGGGGCTTAAGCCCTTGTCCCCACAGCACGTTAACGAGCAGAAAGACATCGCCAACGCAGACAGGCGTCCTGTATAAACCGGAGAGAGAGTGCAGGACCTTTATCTGTGAACGCATCGATCCTCCAAGCCCGTGCCCTATGTCGTTCAGGAGATCAAAAAAGCTGTATTTTATCACACCGCCGCTTGGCATATCAGATGGGGGGGAAATGACAGGTATCCCTTCATGTTCATAGTGTGTGCCGGAACCGACAAAGGCAAATGCGGAGACCTCGGCTGATTTAAAACGTTCCTTCATCTTCTTGGCCAGGACGACCCCTATTGCATCCTCGCCGTGTCCGTTTGATGCGATCATAAAGCGCGGCTTAAGTTTTGCCGCGATCTTCATGCGGAAGGCGGCCTCATCGTCAAGAGAAACCACAATCCGCGGCACATAAAGAGGAAATGACATGCGCATTTTTACCGGAAGGTTAACGACGTCCTTCTCGGTACATATAAAACCGGCTGCACCAAGCGTACCGGCAAGCACTTCCAGTCCGTTTATGTCTTCCTGGGAGAATATATGATGGTCCCTGTAGGAACGCTCTGCGATTATATCCGCACCCATGTCTTTGATAAATTTATAAAAACCATTCGGATTCCCTATGGCTGAAAATGCTATATACTTCCCCGACGGAGCCGCTTCATTTTCTGTGACCGTTACTTCTCCGTCTCTGATCAGCATCCAGGATTCGAGTTTTATCTCAGCGGTGAAAATTTTTGCGGGCTCGACCCACGGATCCAGCTTTTTTCTGATCTCCTCAAGTTCTTCATTCGTGGCCTGATTGGATTTCGTAAGCACGACTATATCTGCCCTTTTATAAGCCGACATAGGCTCGCGCATGGAGCCGGCCGGCAGTACATTTCCGTTTCCGAAAGGACATGTGGAATCTACAAGTACTATGTCGACATCACGTGCCATGCGCCTGTGCTGAAAAGTGTCATCGGTCACGGCGACCTGTGCTCCCAGAGAGGCAAGCAGCCTGACACCCTCTATTCGGTCCTTTGAAACGACGACCTTGACATTTGGGAGTCGTCTTGCAAGCATAAGCGGCTCGTCTCCGGCGATCTCCCTCCGCAGGCTTTTTTCATCCTGACCGACCCAAAGCGGCGCGTGTTCTTGGGTATTGTAACCCCGGCTGACAAGTCCCGCATCTATGCCGGCCTCAAGAAACTGGCGGACTACAAGCTCAGCCATAGGAGTTTTATTAGTCCCGCCGAAGCTGTTGTTGCCGATGCTGATAACAGGAAGCACCGGGTCTGTCACGGAAAAGAGACCTCTGTTATACATTTCTATGCGCAGTTTCATCCACGCACGTGTGACGAACTGGAACGGATAAAGGACTGCCCACGGAGAAAAGGATGTCTCCCCGTGTACATAACTAAGATAGCTGCGCAGTATTTTTGACATTTTCTTCTGCATGCTCTCCGCTGCTTGCAGTAAACAGCCTGTAGTATTGCCCCTTCTTAGCGATAAGTTCCTCATGGGTCCCCTGCTCTGCAATGGAACCGCATAAGAGAACGAGTATCCTGTCAGCATCGCGTATCGTCGATAGTCTGTGTGCTATGACGATTGACGTGCGTCCCTCCATTGCGTTGCGCATAGCCACCTGCACCTGCTGTTCCACAAGTACATCAAGAGAGGAAGTAGCCTCGTCCATTATGAGTATCCGGGGATCGCGCACGACAGCACGCGCAATGGCAATACGCTGGCGCTGTCCGCCGCTGAGCGTTATGCCGCGTTCTCCGACTTCGGTATCCAACCCGTCCTGCAGCGAATCTATGTAATCATATATCCCGGCGATCTTGGCCGCTTTGACCATGTCATCTCTCGTCGCCACGGCATATCCGTAACTGATGTTATAGGCAAGAGTCCCCTTCATCAGAACAGGATCCTGCGGCACTACCCCGATCTGCCTTCTGTGGGTTTTGAGATCAACATCCCTTAAGTCGATACCATCGATCAATATACGGCCCTTCTGCGGATCATAAAAACGCATAATCAAGTCAGCGATGGTGGACTTCCCTGTTCCGGTCGGACCTACAATAGCGATCTTCTCCCCGGATTTTATATCAAAGTTAATGCCCCGAAGCACCCGCGTCGAGTTGCTGTAGCCAAACCATACATTCTCAAACGTCACCCGTCCGTCCATCGGGCAGTGGATGATCGGATTTACTGCAAGGGGCACTTCGTTATCCTCATCCATTATTTCAAATACACGGTCTATCGATGCAATACCCTGCTGTATACTGCTGATTACGCGACTCAGCACGCGTATGGGCTGCGCAAGCAGCCCTATATATGTCAGAAATGCAAGAAGCGCCCCGGCCGTAAGACGCCCGCTGATGACATCCCTTCCGCCGAGCCAGAGTATAAAAGCAAGGGCAGATATCAATATGATCTCGACGATCCCCTCAAGTGCGCCGCGTATCTGCGTGCCCTTCATCAAGGCCTTGAAATGCTTGTTGCTCTCCGATTCAAAACGGCAGAATTCTTCTTCTTCCGTGACAAAAGCGCGTACGATCCTGATGGAAGATACCGCCTCCTGGGCAATAGCTGCCACCATTGCAAGCCTTTCCTGTATTGTTTTGCCCACCTTGCGCAGACTCGACGAAGCCTTGTCTATGACAAAAACAGCGAGCGGGATTATTGTAAACGCCGCAATGGAGAGCCTCCAGTTTATGAAGAAGAGGAAGCAGATTATTCCGATGAATGTGCAGCCCTGCACGACAAGGTCGACTACTACGGAAGCAAGTATATTCTGCAGCGCTGAGACATCATTCGTGATACGCGAAAGGAACTCGCCGGACCGTTTGCTGTAAAGAGTTGCAAGCGACAGCCTCTGAGTGTGGTCGTAAAGTTCCAGCCTGATATCTATTACTACCTTCTGTCCTACCCAGGTCATGAGATACATATGTGCATACCCGAAAATAGCCTTGAGCACATACAGAAGCACAATGCCGGCTGCAACGACGTTGAGCATTCCCATCTGCTTTTTGATAAGTACATCGTCCACAACATTTTTAATGAGCCACGGAGGCAGGATGCCAAAAAGCGCCGAAAGCACCATGCAGACAAGCGCAATAATAAGCCGTGACTTATAGGGTTTGCAATAGGCAAGCAGACGCAGATAAGAAGCCCAGACGGCCTTGTCTTTAAGTTTAAGCATTTTACCAAACTGCCTCCATTATTTTTTCGGCCCAATAACGGTACGCTCCGGGCTCCCCAAGTTTCTGACGTCCCTGATCCATTTTTTCCCTTATCGGCACCCGTTCATCCTCACTGCCTTCAAGCCATTTAAGTGAATACTTCAAAATGTTCTGCGATGTCGCCATATTTTGGAGAAGTTCAGGGAACATATCATTGCCGACAATAATGTTTGCCATCGCAAAGCGTCGTGTCTTTATGATGCACCTGGCAACCAACGCGGAGATTGGGTTCAATTTATAAACCACGACCATATAGCAGCCAAGCAACATGGACTCCACAGTGATAGTCCCGCTCGCTCCTATCGCACACTTCGCAGCCGCCATCATATCGCGGCCGGGGCCTTCATAGTAGTCGGTCCCATTCTTTTCAAAATGCTCAATCATTTCCTCACGTATACTTGGATCCAGCCCCGGTGCTACGGAAAACACCGGATGCCAGCCATGCGAAGCAAGAACTATAGAAGCTTCTTCCATAATTGGAAGCAGCTTCCTGATTTCACTTGCGCGGCTCCCGGGAAGAAACGCCACCAGACGGCTTTCTTCAGCGAGTTGCGCAGGGACGCCAGCATTACCGCCTTTGGTCCCTGAAAACTCCTCAAGCAGAGGATGCCCCTTCCAGCTGCTTATACATCCGCTTGCCAGCAGATATTCATGCTCAAATCCATACAGCGGCAGACACTCATCGACAAACGCCCTCAGGTCTTTAACTCGGCTGCTCCTCCACGCCCAGACTGTGGGAGGAGAAATATAGAATATTCTGCCTTTATATCCGCGCTTGCGGAGTTTGGCTATGAGACGCATGTGATAGTCGGGGCTGTCCGCGACTATCACTGCCTCTGGGTTATTTTCCAGTATATAAGTTACCACATCACGCATCAGCGCCAATATGGATGGAATTGCAGAAAAAACTTCAGTGAGACCCAAAAGCTGCAGCCGTTCACCGCGCCATTCTATGCGGACACCAGCGTTGCGGGATTCTATCCCGCCCATTCCCCAGAGATCACCGGTGTAGCCCACATTTCTGAGCGCCTCTGCAAGCTTTGCCGTGTAATGGTCGCCTGATGCTTCTCCCGAGCTTAAAAAGAGCGACAAAGTTCTATCCCTATGACCGCAATGTTCACTTTTTCCGCAACAGCCATAAACTCCTCAGGCTCCATTATCAGTGTCCATCCTGCATGAAGTGCAAGACAGTTAAGCTTTGCCTGAGCCATATGCTTCAGGGTATTAGGGCCGACTGTCGGGATATCGTAGCGCTCATCCTGATCAAACCTCATCATTTTGACGACTGTTCCCCCTTTGCAGAGCGAACCTGCGCGAAGCAGCGTCGCATCAGTGCCCTCCATAGCCTCGACAGCAACGACGGAACGTTTATTGACGATTACAGTCTGGCCAAACGAAAGCGGTGCAAGTACCTTACATATCGAAAAACCATACTCCGCATCGTCAAGTTCCTCTTTAGTCGCACGTCGCCCGGCTATGAAGCCTGCCTTCGCAATAAGATCCGGGATTATATCCTTATAGCTGAGGACTTTAAATCCAGCCTTCTCAAGAAAATCAACTACGGCACCTAGAATCGAATGGTCATCGCGAAATATCAGGCCTGCAAGAAATTTCTGTGTTGTAAAATCAAAAAGTGACGGTTTAAAAATCAAAGTTTTAGATACAGTTCCCGCCATAATAATACGCTTGACACCACGCTTTTTCATATCGCTTATCGTATAGCCGAAATCAGGCTTTGTGAGATTTACTATGTCAAGCGAGTATTTGGAAAGTTCTCCGACATTCTCCCTTATGGAATAAACTATCGGCGGGCTTCCCATGTCTGTAAGCCTGCTTGCTATCACAACGGGAAGCGATCCCTCTCCGGCGATCAGAGCAATATGGTCATCCACAAAAAATTCCTCCCCGCGTCAATAGGGCATATCGTAATTTATATAATAATTGTCACGCCGAAAACAGCATTTAGTCTCAGCTGATGAACTGATAACGCAAGAGAAAGTATAACATATTCGCAGTATCGGCCGATGCACGGCAAAACGTCATCTCTTGTACGGACAAATTCCATTGGGTTAAGGCTGAACAGCCTTAACCAAGTGCAACATCAAGGACCATCATCAGGGCAAAACCGACAAGCACACCCATGGTAGCCAGATCTCCGTGCCCGCTGGACTGGGATTCAGGCACAACCTCCTCAACTACAACAAATATCATAGCTCCGGCAGCAAACGACAGTGCATAAGGCAGCAGCGGACGCGCGATCTGCACAAGCAGCGCGCCAAGAAAGGCAAACACCGGCTCCACAACAGCCGAGAGCTGCCCATATTGAAAAGCTCTGCCGGGGCTCAACCCTTCGCGGCGCAAAGGCATGGATACCGCAAGTCCTTCCGGAAAATTCTGTAGGCCTATGCCAAGTGCAAGCGCAAGCGCACTTGCGAGCGTCGCTTCAGGAATCAGTCCTATCGCACCAAAAGCGACCCCGACCGCAAGACCTTCAGGTATATTGTGCAGCGTTATCGCAAGTACCAGAAGAGTTGTCCTCCTCAAAGTTGAAGGTGGGCCTTCGGGAGTTGTCTCCGCCATAGACGGATGAAGATGCGGCATTATCATATCAAGGATCCGAAGACATATCCCTCCGAGAAGGAATCCTATAACCGGAGGCAGCCAGCCCGGATAACCAAGTGATCCGGATATCAGGATAGCCGGGGCAAGAAGCGACCAGAAACTGGCGGCGATCATAACTCCCGCAGCAAAGCCGAGCATCACATCAAGGACCTTCTGGTTAGGTTTTGCGGCGAGAAAAACCCCCGAAGCACCGAACGCAGTCACACTCCAGGTAAAAATACCTGCTATGAGCGCCTGGGCCGGCGCGGATAAAGCTGCGAACCACTCCATAATATAATCACCACCGATATTTTCTGATCAAAGCTCTTCCGGATCAAATTTAACGGATCCCGACGTTCGCAGAGTGATATAATTTTCTCTGTTGCAGGGAGGGGACGCCAGTGTTTTCTACTGAAAATGTTACTCAATGGTTTGAAAATTATACAGAGAAATTCAAAATTTCGGGAAAACTTCCGCCAATGCTCGACATGAAAAAAAGTCACAGCCGGCGTGTTTCCGAGTTTTGCACCATGCTCGCCGACGCGATGGAATGGCACGAGGAGGAAGACGCATGGATCGCATATACTATCGGGCTTCTGCACGACGTAGGGCGTTTCCCTCAATATAAAAAATACGGGACCTTTCTGGACAGCGCGAGCATCGACCACGGGGATCTGGCCAAAGAAATACTGGATAAAGAATTCTGCTGGAATAACCTGCCGGATAAGACGAAGTGCTGCATCCTGACATCAGTCAAATATCACAACAAAAAAGACGTACCGGCAAGCATTTCTCTTATGGCATACCGTTGGTGTTCGCTTATCCGCGATGCGGATAAGATGGACATATTCCATATGGTGCAGGACCGCATCGACAACGGCACGATATTCGAAATGCTTCCGAGACACAAACCCGCCGATGGACTCTCTCCATCTCTTATTGAAGAGATATCGCAAACCGGCAAAGGGTCATACTCTAACGCACACTCACTGCAGGACTACAGGCTCATACAGCTCACATGGGGCTGCGATCTCAACTTTCAGGTATCGGTAGCAACACTGCTGGAGGAGGGCATTTTTGACAGGATCGTCAAAGACCTTAGGCCGTACGGCATAGATGGCCTGATAGATACCCTGATCCAAAAAATTCACGCTATGCGATGATAAATACACAGAGAGGCTCCGAAGACGTTTTTCATACGCCAGAGAACCTCTCTTAAATGCAGTAAAGTTAAGGAAACGCTCTTTACCGGCCCTTGTCAGGCGCGCAACAGCCGGCGTAATTCTTCGTGCATGCGCATTTAATTATTGAGCGTCCCCTTAATGGTTACTACCGTCCATGTCCGTTTCTACTGAGCTTCGAACATATCCTTGGCCACTCCGCATACCGGGCAGACCCAGTCATCAGGGATCTCTTCAAACGCCGTTCCCGGCGCAACTCCTGAATCGGGATCCCCTGCTGCCGGATCATAAACATAACCGCATACTGTGCAGACATATTTCTTCATTAATTTTCCTCCTTTTTTAATAGGAGCCTGAATTTATGCTCCTTTATATTATATTATCAGGGTCAGCAAACAAACTATACCCGGTAAAAACACTGATAAAGCTTATCTGTCAGTCTTTGTGCTCCCGTCTTAGTGACCAGATAGTCGTCCTCAAGCCTTAGGCCGCCCCAGCCTTCTATATATACTCCCGGTTCTACGGTCACTACGTCTCCGGCTTTAAGTATATCATCGCGCCTCGATGAAAGATACGGGGCTTCGTGAATTTCAAGACCGAATCCGTGGCCGAGCCCGTGCGTAAAATATTGTCCCACGGAAGCTTCTTCAAGAACTTTTAATGCTGCGTTGTGGACATCCGTGCCGCTGGTACCCTCACGAATTTTATCTGCCGCAGTTTTGTGGGTTTTGAGCAGAAGCTCATGAATCTCAGCGGCACGGGCATCAGGCTCTCCTATGGAAAAATTCCTCGTTATGTCGCAGAAGTATCCGTTCCACCTGGCCCCGAAGTCAACGGTCACCCATTCTCCGACGCACATCTTCTTATCGCCGGCACGTCCGTGCGGCATTGCACTGCGTGTTCCGGAGGCAACTATCATATCGAATCCGACCTCTCCTCCAGCAAGTGTTATTTTATAGTTTAGCAGGGCCTCGAATTCTTTTTCCGTCATGCCAGGCTTCACATGTCCCAACGTGTCAAGGAAAGCGGATGCGCCAATCTCGGCGGCCCTGCGGACAGACTCGATCTCCCCCGCGTCTTTTGTGCGGCGCAATTCTTTTATATATTTAGCTCCGTCCCGGCAGTCAATAACGCCGGCAGCCAGTTTTTCCCATGTTGAATGATTTGTTTTTCCCGCTTCGCAAAGTATATGCGTCACTTTGTGCTTCAAGAGCCTCTCTCTGACCTCTTCAACAAGGTCCGTGCGCTGTTCCGTAACAGTGAGGGGGGACTGTTCACGCCCCTGCTGTGCGTAACGCGAGTCCAGCATGAGTTCCGCAGAGTCCTTGAACACTATAAGGGCTCCGGCCGTACCGCGGAAACCGCTCATGTAGTAAAGACTTTCCCAGTTCGAGCCCTCTTCGTTAATTATAACAAACGCACCTGCGCCTTCGGATTCAATTGCGATTCTAAGTTTTTCGGTGCGTTTGAGCGCATCTTCGTTCATTTAACAGCCTCCATCTTCAGCAGACGCCAGAGTTCTTCCTTAGGTTCCGGCAGAGGCCGTTCCAGCTTTTCGCCCATGCATCCCGCAATGACAGATTCAAATCCAGCCTTTGCAAGGACCGCCTGCGCTTTTTCTGCATCCCCCGGCGGAATTACAGCAAGAAGGCTTCCTGATGCGATGAGACGGAGCGGGTCAAACCCGAGATTTTCAGCCGCACGTCTGGTCAGGGGATGCATAGGGATCAAATCACGGTAAAGTTCGGCTGTAAGTCCGCTGAGGGATGAGATCTCATCAACCCCGCCGATAAAACCTCCCTCTGTAGGATCATGCATAAATTTCGCCATGCTTCTCACTTCTTTTGATTCTCCAAGCACTGAGGTCATCTCAGACCACGAAACGATCTCTTGTATCTCCGCATCTGACATGAAGGGTTTCAGAAGGTCCGGCCTGTCCATCGCCAGTATAGACATTCCCTCGATACCTATGTGTTTCGTAACAAGAAGCAGGTCGCCGGGGCTGATGTCGGTCGCCCGCAGCACCATGTCCGCCGTTCCTATAAGAGCACCCATTATTACGGGGCGCTCATATCTGTCGTTAAACTCCGTGTGACCGCCCGCAACAGCAATGCCCTGAGCGAGACACTCTTCGTGTATATCGCTCATGATGCGTGCCGCCCCCTCCTCACCCCATGACGGGGGAAGTATGAGTGTTACGGCAAGATATGCGGGATCACCGCCTTTAGCTGCGATATCGTTTGAGTTTATCCTAACCAGCAGACGTCCGGCGCCCTTATCTGCCCCCACGATCGGGTCGGACGAGAATATCAGGTATTTACCCTCCGGCCATCTGATAACTGCCGCATCCTCCCCTACAGCCGGCCCTATGAGAAGTTCGGGCCTGGGGGATCCGACATGGCTCAGCACATTCCGCCTCAGTGCGTCCGGCGACAGTTTGCCTGATAGGATTATTTTATTTCTCTGTTCCATAGTTCGATGTCCTTTCTGAATAAATACAGCCGCAATAGTTCTGCCTGTATAGTCCAAGCCTCCTGCTCTCGGATACAGAACGCTTGAAACCGTCATTTTTGCGCCACACTCTCTCTATCCATACCAGCCCATGCTGTTCCGATGCTTCTCTGCCAAGCCTGTTAATAAGCACCGGGTCTTTGTGCGGGCTTATCGTAAGCGTTGTAGAGAGATGAGTAAAGCCGTTGTCTCGTGCATATTCCGCCGCTGCTTTCAGCTGCAGGGCAAAACAGACGGCGCATCTTTTGCCGCATTCAGGCTCATCTGCGAACTTTGCTGTCACATCGTGCCAGGATTGCGGGTCATAAGTCTGAATGACCGCCTTCATTGCCAATATTAAGCTGAGTGCTTTGACCGCCTCTGCTCTTTTCAGGAACTCTCCTTCGGGATGTATATTACTGCCATAGAAAAACCCAACAGTAAACCAGCCTTCGTTCTGGAGCTCGCTCCATGGAACGGTGGCATCCGGGGCACAGCATATATGCAGAAGAAGTCTTTCTTCAGTCAATAAAAATCCGCTCCCCAGCGCCGCCATCTACATCTGCCGCCGCGATGTCAACAGCGGATGTCTCTGCAGATCCGGTCTCCGGCAACGGCAGCGTCTTGACAGCGAATATAAGAAAACCGGTGTGTCCTGTCATTATATCCTCGGGCCTTATTCTCTTCGGGTCAGTCTTATAGTAGCGCAGCATCAACTCAACAACCTGCACATCGGCAAACCCAAACTCGGCCAGTTTTTCAAGCGTAGCCGAGACCTGATTCGTCGTCGGCACAAGTATGCCTATATGGTTGCCTGGTGCGAGTGCCTCGTGGGCCTTGCCGATGTAATCCCACGGCGTCGGCACATCAAGGAACACGGCATCTGCATTCCGCTCCTTGAATCCATCGTCAAGAGAGCGGACGTTAAACTCTATCCTGTGTTCAACCCCCCACTTTACAGCGTTCTTTCTTGCCAGCGCAGAGAAATCTTCCCTCCTGTCGTAGGTGCACACCTTTCCGTTATCGCCTACAAAGTGTGCAAAAGTACAGCACAGGCTTCCCGATCCCGTACCGCACTCCACAACAGTGCATCCCGGGTATATGTTGAGGTGTTGGAGTATAAAACCGGCGTCCTTAGGGAATACTATCTGGGTCTGTCTTTTCAGCCGCCGTGTATACTCTGCAAGCGATGGCCGGAGCAGATAGTAGGTTTCACCCTTAGGCGTGGTGATCCCCTCCCCGAATTCATGCTCCATGAGCTCTGTGTGCTTTATCTGTCCGAAATGCGTCCCCTGGGACTGCCCGGGCGTGACCTTTACAAGAAAACTGTCCCCTCTTTTATCCGGATGCCAGATCAAAACAAGATCTCCTGCCTGGATCATCTACTTCAGCAGACCTTTGACAGTTTCGGCTATATCTTCCGGGGTAAGATCCATCTCGGCCATTACATCGCTGCTCGGGCCGGAGCAGCCATAATGAGTAACACCCATGTTCACCATTTTTACCGCCCTCCCCGATCGCGCCGCCATCATAGCTGCAATTGAACCGATGCCGGTGTCTGCGTTGTGATCTTCGCATGTTACGAGCGGCATATCCCCTATAAGGCCAAAGAGATCTTCAGAGTCCATTCCGAGAGGTGCGGCGCAGTGGAGTACTTTCACACTGAGCCCGTCTGCCGCAAGAATATCGCGCGCGGCTACCGCGCGTCCAGCAAAGTGCCCCATAGCAAGGATGGCAGCGTCTTTCCCGTTGCGAAGCACATCTATCGCACCATAGCAAAATTTATAAGCATCACCATAGAACGGTGTGCCGTCTTCCTTGAGGATGACAGGCAGAACGTTTCTCCCCATCGCAAGGCATACATTGCCGGGCTCGGTGAGCATCCAGCGTGTTGCTCTGTCGGTCTGGTTAGGGTCGGCGGGAACAACCACCTTCCAGCCGTAGACGTTGCGCAGAAGCCCGACATAATCGATGCACTGGTGGGTCTTGCCGTCTTCTCCGACATCAAGGCCGACATGGGTGAGTACGGTCTTCGTCCCGGTGCTGTTGATGTCATTGAGTCTCTGCTGGTTATACACCTCGTCACATGCAAAAACACCGAAGTCTGCCCATACCGATACCACACCGGCCACAGACGCGGCACCGGCGACTGTGGCCGTTGCGTGTTCCTGGATACCGGCCTCGATAAAATTATCCGGGCATGCCTTGGCAAAACCGTCTACCTTAACAGATCCTGCCAAGTCACAGTCGAATACGAGTATAGGTGTACGATCTGCTTTTTTATAGTTCAGTGCTCCTATTTCAGCCAGCGCCCTTCCAAAAGCGCTGCGGTTGTCCTTTTTATCGTCTATCGTGTATGTGGCCGGCGTGCCGGGATCCAGTACCGCATGTTCGGCGGCGACATGGCGTCCGGCAGGCAAAGTCCCTGACCTTGCTTCACGGGCCCTTTCGAACATCTCCATACTGCCTCCGAGCTCCTCGAGAGCTTTCGCTATGTCGTCCCCGGATGCCGCCTTACCATGATAGTCGGGAACATTTTCCATGAAGGAAACTCCCTTGCCTATTATAGTCCTGCAGAGAACGACCGACGGGGCACCAAAAAATGCGGACACCTTCATCGCGCGGTATATAGAATTGAAATCATGTCCGTCACACTCTGTCACGTGCCAGCCGTCAGCCTTCCATAGTGCAGGGATATCGACCGGCATAACGTCTTCGAGTCGTCCGCTTATCTGTATGTCATTCCAGTCAACGAGCACCGTAAGGTTCGCAAGTTTTTCCTTTGCTGCGATCCTGCGTGCCTCCGCGACCTGTCCCTTGACCTGTTCTCCGTCGCCGGTGACGACCCAGGTGTGTGCATTTGAACCTCTTGCACGCGCCGCAAGGGCAAATCCGACTCCGGCGGCAAGACCCTGTCCAAGGTTGCCTGTTCCCCAGTCAACCCCAGGGACTTCACGTTCCACGTGACCCTGGAATGGACTGCAGGCACGGCGAAAGTTCGGCATCATCTCCTCCGGCGAGAAGAATCCATAGGCAGCCAGGGCCGAATAAAAGCCCGCTGACGTGTGCCCATGGCTGACTACGATGCGATCCCTGTCAGGACAGTCGGACTTCTCAGGCGAAACGTCCGCAGCACCTAGAAGTGTCATATAGATATCCATTGACGAAAGCGCGCCGCCCGGATGCCCGCTTTTGGCTACAGATGTGGCGATCACGGACCAGATACGACCCATGCGCGCAGCCTCCTTTAATTCCTCGATCCCGGCTGAGCTGATCTTATCCGTCTTGAAACCTCGAATTTCTTCCGTTACTTTCACTGTAAAACTCCTCTCTATGTCAAAAGAAAAAAGGGTATTTTTGCAAGAATGCATACATTGTAATTGTAACCTTAAATTAGCAAATTTGCTAAAATTACAGCGATAAGAAAATTTGTTCTTCTGGCCTATATCTCTTTTTTGTGGTAAAAAGTAACGATACGAGGATAACATTACACAAACGGCTCAGCAGAGGGGGATTTTATTTGCGGATCGCAGTGCTTGTGAAACAGGTACCGGCAGTGGACACGGTAAAAATCGACGAAACAACAGGAACAATGCTCCGCGACGGAGTTGAGGCTGAGCTTAATCCGCTCGACCTTCATGCGGTAGAGGCAGCCATCAGGATAAAGGAAAGCCGCCATGATGGAGAAACTGAGATAACAGCCATCACAATGGGGCCCCCTCAGGCTAAAAAGGCTGCGGAGTATGCTATAGCCATGGGATGTGACCGGGGAGTCCTGTTATCTGATAAAAGGTTCGGAGGAGCCGACACACTCGCAACATCTCGTACGCTTGCAAAAATACTGGAAAAACTAGGCCCGTTCGACCTGATCTTCGCGGGAGAAAGGGCGACTGACGGAGAGACCGGACAGGTCGGACCGGCGACTGCCGAATTTTTAAAAATACCGGCGCTGACATACGTCAGTAAAATAGAAAATATAACAGAAGATACGATAAGAGTGGTCCGTTCCGTAGAAGGCGGGCATGAGACTGTCGGGACATCGCTCCCTGCATTCGTGATCGCAGTAAAAGAGATGAACGTCCCTCGCCTCTGCACACTTGGTGGGAAAATCCGCGCAAAGAATACTGAGATCCCGGTTTTTTCTGCGGATGACGTCGGACTTGCTGCCGGAGAGACCGGACTGAACGGATCTGCGACACAGGTCGTGAACATCATGTATCCAAAGGTAACAAGGCAGGGACGCAGGATCACGGCGGCAGGACACCTTGATGAAGCACTCGATGAAATCATCTCTCTGCTGCAAGAAAAAAACTGCATGGAGGTGTCCGGATGAAAAAAATCACCGGTGAAGTCTGGACACTTGCCGAGATCCGCCGCGGGAAAATCCATCCTGTATCAACGGAGCTGATGGCATGGGGACGCGAGCTTGCCGATGATCTCGGCGCCCCGCTTGCAAGCCTGCTCATAGGAGACGGCATAAAAGAATCCGCCAAAGAACTCATCCGGGCCGGAGCAGACCGAGTTTACGTCCTCGACAGTCCGGAGTTTGACAACTTCCACGCTGACATCATGGTAAATGCCATTGAAAAACTAGTAAATGAGTACCGTCCATCGATACTTATCGCCTCCGCTACGACACGCGGAAGGACAGTTATGCCGATGCTGAGCGCAAGGCTCTGCTGCGGACTGACCGCGGACTGCACCGAGCTATCCATAGACACTGGGACAAGGCGGCTTATACAGACGCGCCCCGCAATCGGGGGCAACGTCATGGCAGATATAAAGACCAGGGGTAACGATCCGCAGATGTGCACCGTGCGGCCGAAGTCTAAACGGCCCCTCACCCCTGACGCGTCGCGATACGGTGATATAATCACTGTCACTGCCCCGGAGGACGGCCTTGTTTCGATGCTTAAATATATAGGATTCGAAAAGGAACGCTCAGTCGGACTTCCGCTCCAGGAAGCGGAGATAATCATATCAGGCGGCAAAGGAATGAAAAATGCTAAGAATTTCGGAAAACTTGAGGAACTTGCACTGCTTCTCGGGGGCACTGTAGGCGCGTCGCGCATGGCAGTCGACCTTGGCTGGGCTCCCTACTCGGCGCAGGTGGGACTCAGCGGCAAATCCGTCACACCGCGCATCTACATGGCATTCGGCATATCCGGCGCCGTGCAGCACATCGCCGGCATGTCCGGTGCAGAGACCATCATAGCTATAAATCAGGATCCTGAAGCTCCGATATTCCGTGTCGCCGACCTCAGCATACAGGGAGATGCTATGGAGATACTGACAAACCTCATAAACACCATAAAAGAACGGAAGGGCATCCGATGATGGAGCCCTACGGAAAACTGACAGGCGAAATCTGCGAAGAGCTTAGGTCAGCTCTGGACTCCGGCGGATTTATAACAGACGATGCGGATGTTCTCGATAACTACGCATGGGACCAGGCAGGACGAATGTGGGGACACATGCCTGAGGCCGTGGTCCGTCCTGAAAACACCGGACAGGTCAGCGAAATCATGAAGATCGCAAGCCGTTACCGCATACCTGTCACTCCTCGCGGCGCAGGCAGCGGACTTAACGGAGGAGCTGTTCCGGTTGCCGGAGGTATCGTCCTGTCGCTTGAACGCATGAACAGGATTTTGGAGATCGACACTATCAACAGAGTGGCGGTCGCAGAACCGGGCGTCATAACGAATGACCTCTGCCGTGCGGCCGCTGAGAAGGGATTACTGTACGCAGGCTACCCTATGAGCACTGAGACAAGCTTCATAGGAGGCAACTTCGCAACGAACGCAGGCGGCGGCAAGGTCATCCGCTACGGCAACACCCGCCGCCACGTCCTTGGTGCGGAGGTCGTCCTGCCTTCCGGCGAGGTACTGGATCTCGGCGGACGCTTCAGAAAGGATACATGGGGCTACAGCATTCTCAACCTGCTTGCGGGAAGTGAGGGAACTCTCGCAATAACAACAAAGCTTATTGTCAATTTAGAACCCAAACCGGGCAGAACTGTGAACCTTCTCGCCTGTTACCCTGATATAGAGACGCTGGTCGAGAGTGTCGCAAAGGTCATAGGGTCAGGCAGAAAAATCATTTCATGTGAATTCATGGATAAAAACCTGGTGCGGCATACTACAGAATACCTCGGCTGCCGCCTGCCGGAACAGGAACAGAGCGAGGGCTACCTGCTCATACAGGTCGAGGGCGACACTGAGAAACAGCTGGAAGACGGATATGAAACAGTCGGGAAGATATGCCTGGACTGCGGTGCGTTTGAAGTCTTCGTCGCGGAGAACCGCACAGATTCGGCCGCTATGTGGAATGTACGTCAGAACGGGCTCGAAGGCATGAGAGCAAGTGATCCGTATGCATCCAGCTCAGGCGACCTTATGGTGCCTCTGTCGGAGGTGCCGGAAATGATCCGGCGCATAAAACGCATAGGAAGCGAATGGAAACTTGAGATGGGTATAATTGCCCACATAGGCGACGGCAACATCCACCCGATACCCATGAAACCGGAGGGCATGACTCCTGAGCAATGGGCGGTCTACTCGGAGGAATTTTTCACGGCGCTCATCCGCGAAGCTATTGCGCTCGGCGGCGTCGGAAGCGGGGAACACGGGGTGGGGTATGTCAAACAGCATATCCTCATGGAGAGCAAATCTCAGGCTGAACTGGAGGTTATGCAGGGGATCAAGAAAGCTTTTGATCCGCTCAATATTCTGAATCCGGGCAAAATGTTCTCTCCCCTTAAGTAATCACAGCAGACATGAACCCATGCGCCGTTAATTTGCAACCGCTGTGCGTTGGAACACTTCGATTCGCATTATGACGTCGTCCACATTCGATTGACATTTAGCCGATCAAAGGATAATATCTCAGCAGCTTAATAAAAAAACCGGCTCAAAGGGAAGGAGGAAACACCATGAACAATGCCTGTATATTCGAAATGATGTCTATGATAATGTGCGGCAAGGGTGGGTCCTCTCCTGGAACGGCCGGCGTTTGATCAGTCTGTGCCGCATCAGGACCGGGCCCGGTCTTTTGGGCTCGGTCTTTTTTTATCTTTCTGCACATGGGAGGCAGAAGTTTTTCAAATCTTAATATGGTATGCAGTTTTTATCAAAAAATATATCTTATATCTGAGGAGGAAAATACAATGAAAAAAGCAATTATGATCGCAATTCTCGCAGCACTCCTGATTCCGGCCTGTGCCACAGCCGCAGACAAAAAAATCGTGCTTGGAGTAACGCCATTCCCCGCAAAGAACATAGCGCTTGTTGCAAAAGAGGGGCTTAAGAAAGAGGGCTATGAACTTGTAATAAAGGAGTTCACTGACTTCGTGCAGCCCAACTACGCACTGCAGAACAAGGAGCTCGATGCAAACTTCTTCCAGCACATACCGTATCTTGAGTACATGAAGAAAGAAAAGAAACTTGATATCATTCCGCTTATAAAAGTACACATGCTTCCGATAGGTATCTACTCAAAGAAGATAACATCGCTGAAGGACATCAAAAAGGGCGCTGTCGTCGCAGTACCCAACGATCCGACTAACGGTTTCCGCGCCTACAAACTGCTTGAGCGTGAGGGCCTGCTCAAGATGAAGCCGGGCAATCAGCTCACAGCCCGTGACATAGTTGAAAACCCGCTCAAACTGAAAATAATAGAACTTGAAGCGCCGCAGCTGCCGCGCAGCCTTCCCGATACGACGATCTCCGTGATCAACATGAACTTCGCGGTAGATGCCGGCCTTGACCCGGCAAAAGAGGCCCTGGCGCTTGAAGATAAGGATTCTCCTTATGCGGTGGTCCTGGCAGTAAGAAGCGGAGACAAGGACAGTCCAAAAATCAAAGCTCTTGCGAAAGCGTTTAACTCGCCGGAAGTCAAGAAGTACATAAAAGACAATTTATCTTCGAAGGGTGTAGTTCCTGCGTTCTAGACAGTGGCAGATGATTTGCTGTTATTCTCTAATCGAGTTGAGGGCGGTCATTGACCGCCCTCGGTTATTTGAACGTTTTTATACTGCAACTTTATGGCAGCCGTTTGCCGGTCAAAAAGGACTCCGCGTTATTCACAGCAAACCGGCGCACGTTTGACATTTTACTACAGGTATCCGTTCTCTCTGAGTAAAGCTTCAGCTCTTTCAACGTTCTTTGCTGCCATCTTTATTACCGGGCCGGTGCAGCCCATTGAGGACTCTGCATAGATACCGGCTTTCCAGAGGAACCTGACGGCGGTCTCTATCTCAAGGACATCTATGCCGTGGAGTTCCTCGTCGGTGGGCTCTGCGGGAGGAGCTTTGACATCCTCCGCCTCATCCTCTTTTTTAGGCTGCAGCGATTCGATAATTTCAACGAGCCCCGCTTTTTTTGCTGACTCAAGCTCGGCGACAACTATTGCGGGCAGGTTGTTCCTGACACACCTCGCGTTCAGCGAAAGCGCGCCTGCTATGACAGGAGCTCCGGATGCACGGGATATGATCGAGACGACCTTGTCCCAGCCCTCGCCCGCCGACGGACCGTAGCCCCAGCCAAGAGCTTCATAGTCTCCGCCGGTATTCCATGCCGCGAAGAGTTTCATCAGCACGTTGCCGGTAAGCGTGTCGGTCACGCAGACGTCGACCGCACCGGCCAGCAGGTCGTTCCCCCGCAGTATCGCTCCCCCGTCCTTGCGGATGCTGGTTCCAAAGTTGATTTTGTAGCCGCCCGCACTGAGTTTCTGCAGCGCACGGATGACTGTCTGCGCCCCGTCGAGGTTAAGTATCCCGACTGTGGGGTCAGCAATTCCGTCTGCCTTGGCGGCAGCAATCCCGTATATTGCATTGCGCAGCATAGCATCGACGCGATTTGCCGATGACGCCCCGGTAGACGAGGCGATAAAGCAGGGCTTTGCCCTTGCCGGCGTAAGCACCTTGCCTATGGTCGTCACGCCGAGCGGGAATGGGTAGTGAAGGGCCACAGCACCGGCTATCATGCCATTATCAAGCGCTTTTTCCATCGCGTGTGCGATGTCGGCATCGCAGGCCGGCGTTTCTATCCACTCCATGTCATCATAGCCGCCAACCTTAGGGCCTATTAGCACAACCCTGAGGTAAGGGTCATTATTCATTGCAAGACACGCACCCCTCAGCAGTTCTTCGCTGCCGAGCTCGCTGCCGTACGCCATGAGTCCGACCCTGATCTTTTTACCTCCGCCGCCCTTTGCCTCTTCTATTATCTCGGAGAGTACTTCTCCTATGATCCGCTTAGTCTCTGTTTTGTCTGCCATGGCAATCACCCGTTACTGCTTCAGACCGCCGGCAAGTTCTCCGAGGGCATCAAGTATGAGTTCGCGGACCTCTTCGCGTGTAACTCCGCCGGCAGCTTCCGCCTTTATGGGCGCAGGCTTCTCAATGAGGAAAGATGCTCCGTCGGCAAGGTTCGTAAGTCTTCCGAGGAACAGGCTTCCCTTGCCAATGATCATGGCCCTGTTCATTTTACCTGCCATTATGGCGTCGGCAGCGTGTCCCATAAATGGAACGCCTGAGGGAATATGCCCCTGTGTATGGGCAAAACCGATCATTCCGTGTTTTTTGATGAAACTCATCATATCGGTCTTTTCTATCTGCTTCTTCATGACAGCCAGAGCCGCTATCATTTTGTAGTTTGCTTCAGGAACATTGCCCGCCCCGGCCGGAAGTGTTATCTCCGGATTGTGTAGTTCGGGTGCGTATTTGTCAACGTCTGTGAAGGTAAGCCCAACTTTCTGGAGCGGCTCCCATGTAAGGACGCTTGTCACTGTCTGCGGGGAAGCTCCGGCACCGACAGTATGCTTGCCTATGGTGTCAAGGCGTATCACAGGAAGGGTCCCGTCATCAGGAACTATGAGCACGCCGAAAGAACCAAGGCAGTTTTCAAGCGCGGGAAGGCCTTTTTTAACATGGTCCCGGCTGTTCATGTAGAGCTTGGGGATCGCTCCTCCGGCTATGATCGCTACGTTCTTCCTTGCACCGGCAGCCACCATGGACGCTCCGGCAAGCACAGCATTAACTGGCCCCGCACAGAAGCCGCGGATATCGCATCCTGACGAGTTAACACAACCTGCTATCTCAGCGATCGCTTTCGCGAAATTGCCGCCTCCGCGCTGGTTCATGTCGCCGGCTGCCTCTTCGGAGCATTCTATTACAAAATCAATGTCCTCCGGTTTTAATCCGCTGTTTTTTATGAGGTGCAGCAGTGAAAGGACCGCGCTTGCCTTGGATGTCATATTGACAAGAAGTTCGTAGGCGGTAAGGTTGGGGTCAAATTCATGGCCGCGTCTGCTGCATCCTGAAATTTTGCCGTCAACATACAGGGGAAGCGCCCCTGATTCTGCGACTTCATGCTCTATCTCCGCCATGTCGTGGCCGGCTTCAAGACGCACAAGTATATCATCTCTCATGAGTGGGTGCCCGGCCAGCTTTTCCCTGACAGATGCTGCGAAGCTTTTCTCAAGCCACACAAGGTCAAACACATCGCATATATCGATAAATCCTATCGTTTCATCCTCAGGCATGATTTCACCGTATCTGCCGTAGCGCTTCGCCTCGGGTTCAAGGTTGACATACCATGGATGCTGTCTGGCTTCAAATTCATCGATCTCCATAGCTCCTATGTATGTGAGGTTCGGCGCATACCTCGCCGCTGAATCATAGTCCTGTACATATTTCGGCAACTCAGCAAGATAGTCTGAATCAGGGTGCGTCTCCCGCTCAATAAACGGGGTATTCCCGTAACGGAGTGCAAGTTCCGTGGTATGGTTCAACGAATAAGCTGTAGCTTTGATTGCTGCATTGGGCATTGTGGTCGTCCTCTCTGTATTTAATTAATATCATGCCTGATACAGGCCGTTGTTTCCAATTTTATTATCCCATTAAAGTAAATGCCGAGCAATTATGCAAGGGCAGGTTATCCATCAGCATTTGAATAAATTTTAATGGGTCAGCGGACAAAAATTCCCTCGTAACAGGTTATCGCTCCCCGCTGAATAATACATAGGGTGCCGCATATCTGGATTAAAAAAAGACCGCCGGGCGACCGCCAAGCCATAACCCAGCGATCGCCCTGTTTTTTATTCCTTAGAACACTGTCTGTTCGGATATAGGGGTCTGCAGCGCCTTAAGTGCCTTTTCAAGAATTGCACGGCGGATAACTTTCTCCTCCTCCGGTGTCTTCGTAGGATCACCGAGGGGATGCGGTATTGCCACTGCCGGAACTATTCTGTTTGCTCCGACTGTCTGTGAGATAGGTACTATTGTGCAAATGTGCACCACTGGGATCCCAAAGCTTTCTATTGACTTCACCATCGTTGCTCCGCAACGAGTGCAGGTTCCTCAGGTGGAGGTCAGTATCACGCCGTCAACCCCGTCTTTTTTCATTTTCTCCCCGATCTCGGTCCCGAACTTCTTCGCATTCGCAACGGGGGTCCCGTTTCCTACGGTAGTTGAGAAATAGTCGTAAAGTTTTTTGAATTCCCCTGCTTTTTCCATATCTCTGAGCACATCTATCGGAAGGACTCTGTTTGGATCTATGTTGGCATACGTCGGGTCATATCCGCCGTGCGCAGTGGCATAGGCTACCGCGTCAGCACTCTGAACTCCGGCGATGCTGTAAGTGCCAAACTTCGTCGCGCTTGAGGCCTCGATATGGTCGGGGTTGCCCTTTGGAACGATCCCGCCGGATGTGACAAGCGCTATTGTAGCGTTCTTCATATCCTTTATCGGCTCCGCAGGGGCGACCCTGTCGAAGTGCGGCATCGGGTATTCCGTCTTGAACGTCTCGCCCTTAAGCTTCTTGACAAGCATATCAACGGCACGTTCAGCACCGGGAACATCATAGAAGCAGTTTACACGCACCCCGCGCTCCATATAGCCGTCTTCGGCGGGACTGCCGATTGATCCGGTCTTGAGCGCCTTCAGAAGAAATTTTGCCATGGCGGACACAGCGTCTTTAATGCCGCGAGCACTGTCCGAAGTCTCAATGATGTAAACTGTCTTGCGGAACATATCAACGCCTGGGTTCTCATGATACATTCCCGTTACCACAGGTATACCAAGAATCTTCGTTACGGCATCGCAAACCCCTCCGCAGGCCGTTCCGTAACGTCCGGCGTTGAAAGCAGGCCCGGCGATAACGGCATCCGGCTTGAACTCCGATATCATTTTGATCACGGTATCAGTAGCCTTATCCATGTTCTCGGCAAAATATCCGTCACCGCAGATAACTGTCCCGACAATTTCGGCATCCTTGCCGAAAACGGCTTTAAATGCCATGCCGGGCCCCAGGGGACCTGGACGTGACTCAGGCCTGATGCCGGCCTTTTCCTCTCCGCCTATGCCGGCGAAGAACTGGTTGATGTAATGAACTACTCTGTATGTCATAGGTATATCCCTCCTACCAGGTTTCCGCACCGAGCTTATTAAAACCAAGCTCGCATGTAGATCCTGTGATTGCCTGGAGTTCTACTTCGATTGAACCGTCTGCCTTCAGGGAACCGTCGAATCCTCCGGCAATGATGTCAACATAGTCCGTGAAACCGATAATTTTCTCCATCTTAGGGAGATTTATTATCATGTTAGCGTTGCCGACAGAGACCACGGCATCCGCCTCTACCGCCGCATCCGCAAGTGACTGGCTCGCGCCGTCGCGTCCCGCGTACTCATCTGTAATAAGAGTTGTCTTGATTCCGGACTGTTCTGCTATACGGCAGTTCATAATCAAATCCGCGTCAGGGTTGCCAAAACCTTCTTCGCTTATCACCAGACCATCCACGCCGAACATCTTAGCTATTTTGATAGCGTAAGCCGCGCTGCGGCGCTTGTCTGCAAGGGTCACGTTCTCGTTCGTGATTATTGCGCCCACAAAGTTGATATCCTTGCCATGACGCTCATAGAGCGAACGGATGACAGGGTTGTTCTGGTGGGTATACGTGCTGTTTTTGTCACAGGCAGAAACGCAGTTGCCGGAGACTATCGCGCCGTCCATCGTCTCGTTCGGATGGATAATCGTCGGCAGGATCCTTTTCGCGTCTATTCCGTAAACATAAGTGTCATGCAGAAGTCCCTGCGACTGAAGCATGTAGAGATACGCAACCTTGGGAAGCCCGGGGTATGCCTTCATGCTCTCGGCAAATGGGGGGATTTCATAGCTCTTGACCTCATCCGCCGCCGCACCTGCTTCGTATGCGCACTTCGCAAGATAGAGCGCTGTCTTCAGCCCAGCAAGACGGCACGCTTTTTCATAGGCATATACCTCGATGCCTTCCTTGGCCTCAAATACAAGAACGACATTCATTGTCTTAGAGAACGGAGTGTACTCCGAACCCTTGCCGCTCATGTCGACAATGCCCTCCTGGAAACCGACTATGCGGCCGCAGGTTACAACGGCGGCACCATCGAGGACAAAAGTCTTTCCCGAACCGACGGATTCAACGTCGCTTATCATCCCGGGGAATACCTCTCCGCCGCCCTCAACCTTGCAGCGCGGCTCAATGACATCCTTGACGGGAACTATTCTTGTACTCTCTCCCGGACGAGCCATATCCGCATTGACGCTTTTGAATAACTCCGGGTCGTTGACTTGAGACAACAGCTCTTCTTTGGAAACCTGCAGTGTGCCATCCTTCAGAAGCACGGTCCTGTCGCCCCATGCTATGTTCTTTACATGTGCCTTAAGCAGTTCCAGTTTCATGGAATTCCTCCCTTCAAACAGTGTTTCATCTCTGGCATATAACATCCTGGGTCTTATATTCCAGCTACGGGTTTGGTTTTTTTCGACACCTCACCTCCCCGCAGTTCTTTCCATGACAGAACTGAGCATTCCGCACTGGCGGAATGTCTCTTCCATAAGAGTAAAATCAATATATCTGAAATCTCCGTCGATGCGCTCGGAAAACTCCCCAGGCAGCCGCAGAACAGCGGAGTTGCTGTAGGCGGCCATAGCATCCTCTATAAGTTTGAGTGATCCAAACTCGACAGACACTTTATCAGCGCACCTGTCTCTGTATAGGACCAGAGTCCTGTACGGTTGCTGGTTTGGTTTAAAATTTCCATAAAAAGGATTTGAGGCAAGACGCCACCCGGAATGAATCTTGTCCCGCGATACGGTAAGCACTGCAAGAACACTGCCGTCAACCAGTTCCAAATGGCTGACGCATCCCGTCAGACCGGGGTTATTACTGATACAGGAATATGAAAAAGAAGACAAGACCACAGGAACCCCGCCCTTCGGCAAGATACCTCTGTCTTCGTCCTCTTAAAAACGCCCAGCAGCAAATACAGGCCAGAGTCGGTTTCAGAGTACTGTCCGGCAGCAATCCTTATGCCTGAGAGTTTCAACCCTTACGGCCTTGCCCCTTCGGCGTCCTGACGTTCCAACGGCAGGAACTCTCTTGCTGCTTTCATCCAGATGATTATGACAAGTATAACAAGAGCCGCAGTCTTGTCAACTGCGGCCCTAGATCGTTATAGTTAATTCCGGGGATCGATCCTGCAGGTTACCACCTAAGCCCTGTTATGAATATAGCAGCAATACAGACAGGAGCAACTACGCGGCAGATCCAGAGCCATACCATGTACATCGGGAATACTCTCTTCCCGTTATCTGTAATCTCGGCCTTTGCTCCATCAGCCCAGAACCAACCGACAAAAACAGCAATAAAGAGTCCCCCGAGCGGCATGACTACGTTGTTCGTTATAAAGTCAGCAACGTCGAGGAAATCTTTGCCTGCGATCTGCGGGATATGTCCGCCAACTGAAAGTGCCGATGGAATACCAAGGATGGTGATCGCAATTCCCATAACAAGGGCTGACTTTGCACGGCTGAGCTTAAGCTGGTCGATTCCATAGGTAACAACAACTTCAAGAAGGGAGATAGCAGAAGTAAGCGCAGCTATAAAGAGCAACAGAAAGAATGCAAATGAGAAAAGGGCTCCCATCGGCATCTTGGCAAAGACGCTGGGAAGGGTCACAAAGGTAAGTCCTGGTCCCGAACCAGGCTCTATGCCAAACGCAAATGCAGCAGGGAATATCACTAAACCGGCAAGAATCGCTACCGTAGTGTCGAGAAGCACAACCGAACGAGCCGCCGTAGGCAGATATTCCTTATTATCGAGATAACTGCCGTACGTAATCATGCAGCCCATGCCGAGCGACAGAGAGAAGAATCCCTGTCCCAATGCAGCAAGGAGCGCTTCTGCCGTCAGCTTCGAAAAGTCCGGTTTCAGGTAGAATTCGAGACCTGCGCCCGCACCGGGAAGTGTCACAGAACGGACTATAAGAATGAGCAAAATGACAAAAAGAGCCGGCATCAAAACCTTGCAGCTCTTTTCTATCCCTCCGCTGATGCCCTTATATACAATGCCGACAACTATAGCCATTACAAGAATGTGATAGGCGATAGGCTGTATAGGGTCAGATACGAAGGAGCCGAATACATCCCCGGCCTTGCCTGCGCCGGCCAATTCCATGAGACCGCCAAACGATTTGAACATATATGCAACTGCCCATCCTGTAATAACAGCGTAGTATGAAAGAATTACAAAGCCGCAAAAGACTCCCATCCAGCCGACAATAGGCCATGCCCCGCCTCCAAGTTTCCTGAATGACCCCACTGCGTCAAGTTTTGCCTTACGTCCTATTGAAAATTCAGCAATCATAACTGACATCCCAATTACTAAAACAACCGCAAGATATACAAGAACAAAGGCCGCGCCGCCATATTTTCCCGTTATATACGGAAAACGCCAGATGTTGCCAAGGCCAACTGCAGAACCGGCCGCAGCCATTATGAAGCCAAATCTGCTGCCCCATTGATCTCTCTTTTCTGCCATAAAAACCACTCCTCTCAAAATTTGAAACAACAAAAAACAGCAACACCCTAATCATTTAGTGCTTACGTTGTATATCATATCTGCTTTAGAATAACAAGTGTCAGACAAATTTATTTTTAATCGTATTTTATTGGATATACTTTGATTATAAAACGATATTCGCATAATTTTCATTTAAAATATTTATAAAAAACGTAAATACAATCGATAAATATTTTAAAAATAATAAAAATTTACGGGAGATACCATAAGCAGGCATCCCCCGTAACATACTGATTGTTTAAAAAGAACCGTTTCTACCGACAAGGGATATTGACCCGACGAATGTCCATTCCCCGCCCGGTTTCTTCATCGATATCAACAACCACTGCCTGGAACCTTACATCTTCATCGCATATTTCGAACTTGCCCGGGATCCCGTACAGAAATTTCGGAAGTACAGAATCAAGTGTCATGCCTATTATGCCTGCGTGTCCTCCAGTCATCCCCACATCGGAGATGAATGCCGTGCCCTGCGGCAGAACTTCCTCATCTGCCGTCTGAACATGTGTGTGTGTGCCTGCAACCGCTGAAACCTTCCCATCAAGCCAGCATGCAAGTGCACGCTTCTCTGATGATGCCTCCGCATGAAAGTCCACGAATACAGCAGGAACTTCCGACTCAGATATAAGCCTCTCCGCCCTGCGAAACGGACAGTCCAGCGGCGGCATGAATGTCCTTCCCTGAAGACACATTACGGACAGGCGTTTCCCGTTTTTTTCATAGACGGCAAAACCTCTCCCCACCGTCCCCTCCGGGTGGTTCGCGGGACGCAGCACTCTCGGTTCACTGCTCAGAAACGGGATAAATTCTTTTTTATCCCAGACATGGTTGCCGTTTGTCAGGATATCTATACCCATGGAAAAGAGCTCATTCATCACACGCTCCGTAAGACCAAAGCCGGCAGCGCTGTTTTCTCCGTTTGCTATGATGAAATCGAAATTCCCAAACTCCTGACGCACAACAGGAAGAGTCCGCGCTACCGCATTCCGCCCCGGACTGCCCATTATGTCCCCTATAAAAAGAATGCGCACCGCGCGTCACCTACTTTGCGTAATCCACGACCCTTGTCTCCTTTATAAGCGTTACCTTGATCTGTCCGGGATACCGCATTTCTTCTTCTATCTTCCGTGCAATGTCATAAGCAAGCTTCTGCATAGCTCCTTCGTCCGTAACAGAAGGGGCTACCGCGACACGGACCTCGCGGCCCGCCTGAATAGCGAACGCCTTGCTCACGCCGCTGAACGTTTTTGCAACTTCTTCAAGTTTCTCAAGCCTTTTTACATAAGCATCAAGGCTCTCGCGACGCGCACCTGGGCGCGATGCGCTTACCGCATCTGCGGCAGCGACAAGCACAGCATAGATAGTCTGCGGTTCCTCATCTTCATGGTGCGCCGCAATTGCGTTGACAATATCAGGAGCTTCTCCGTACCTCTTTGCGATATCGGCACCTATCTTTGCATGAGGCCCCTCTATCTGATGGTCGACAGCCTTGCCTATATCGTGAAGGAGTCCTGCCCTGCGAGCTTTGATCTCATCAAGTCCAAGCTCCGCTGCCATTATGCCGGAGAGGTGCGCGACTTCAAGGCTGTGTGCCAATGCATTCTGACCGTAGCTTGTACGGTAGCGCAACTGTCCGATTATATTCGTAAGTTCGCCATGCATATTCTTGATACCGGTCTCAAGCAACGCCTGTTCCGCCGTTTCAAGAATCTGTATCTGCACATCCTTCTCGGCACGCTCTATTATTTCCTCAATGCGGGCCGGATGGATGCGGCCATCTACGACAAGTCTTTCAAGCGAAAGACGTGCAACCTCGCGCCGTACAGGATCAAAACTGCTTAAAGTTACGGCCTCGGGGGTATCGTCAACAATCAAATCCACACCGGTGAGAGTTTCAAAGGTCCTTATGTTGCGTCCTTCGCGTCCGATGATGCGCCCCTTCATCTCATCAGACGGCAGGTTTACTACACTGACAACAACGTCGGAAGTAAATTCTACACTGCAGCGCTGTATCGCCGTAGCTATTATCTCCTGCGCCTTGCGGTCAGCCTCACGTTTCGCCCTCTCTTCAAGCTCCTTGAGTCTGAGCCCTATAAGGTGATTCGCGTCAGCCTCGACCTCAGCAAGCAACAGATCCCTTGCCTGTTCGCGCGTCAGCTGTGCTATCTGCTCAAGCTTCGTGATAAGTTCCTGCTCACGCTCGGCAAGCTGATCCAGCTTTTCCTGTGCCTGCTCGTGGCGTGCCCTTAGTTCTTCTTCCTTGCGGCTGATATTTTCAATCTTTTTATCCAGGTTCTCTTCCTTCTGTTCCAGGCGACGCTCCGAGCGCTGAAGCTCGTTGCGGCGTTCCTTTGTATCCCGATCCAGTTCCTGTCTCAGTCTATGGATCTCTTCCTTGCCCTCAGAAATTATATCGCGCTTTATCTGTTCTGCTTTTTTTGCAGCTTCTGAGAGAATGCGCTCAGATTCGGAAAGAGCCCCCTGATACTTCTTCTCTGAACTATTTTTGTGGTACACAAATCCGATCAAGGCTCCGACCGCAAGCCCTGTTATTACACATAACAGTACTGTTATCATCACTCTTTATCACCTCAGTTTCAATTGTCATGGTTCGGTTGATCTCTTGCATGTACAGGTAAAACTCTGAAGCTCTATTGACATCTTCCGCATTTAATCATTGCCTGTTGCTTTGTGTTTCACACCGATCCCATGTATTGTACATAAAAAATGCCGGATTCACAAGTGGTCACACAGTGGAACAGACAAATCCGATTATCCTATGCCAAGTGTTCCCCCGAGGTCCGTCCGCAGCTTATCCATAAACAGGCGGCCTTCAGAAAGCTCATGGTCCCTTGCGACCCATTCGTACGCGTCCTCCCTTGCTTCAAGAAGAAGCTGCATGTCCCTGGCCGGATCTGCCACCTTGAATTCGGTCATTCCGTGCTGTGATGCACCGCTAAGTTCCCCCGCTCCGCGAAAGGCAAGGTCGGCCTCTGCGATTTCAAAACCGTCATCAGTCTTCAGCATTACAGCAAGGCGCTCCGGTATCTCGCCATCAAGGCTCCGCACAAGCAATACACATACTCCGCGCCTGTCACCGCGCCCCACCCGCCCACGAAGCTGATGCAGCTGCGACAGTCCAAACTGTTCGGGCGATTCAATCACTATCACTGTGGCTTCGGGCACATCTACGCCAACTTCGACTACGGTAGTACCTATAAGTATCTTTATTTCACCGCTGCGAAATTTATTTAAAACCGCATCTTTCTCTGCGCTGTCCATGCGTCCATGCAGCAGCCCTACACCAAGAGGCCCCAAATATCTGGCAATAAACGAATATCTATCTTCTGCTGAAGCGACATCAGGCGTTCCGTCGCATTCAACCCTCGGGCATATCCAGTAAATATGTCCTCCGGCACACGCTTCGTCCGCAATGAACCGCAACAGGATCCTCATCTTCTTAGCATCTATGATACGCGTCTCTGTCTTAAAACGCCCCTTTGGTTTTTCTTTCAGTACAGAAACATCAAGGTCTCCGAAAACACAAAGTGCGAGTGTGCGCGGTATGGGCGTAGCACTCATCATGAGCACATGCGGAGCAGGGTAACGGTCCAGCATGACCGCACGCTGCATTACGCCGAATCGCTGCTGTTCGTCTATTATCACGACCCCAAGATTTTTAAATCCAACGCCGCCCTCAAGCAGCGCCTGTGTGCCGACTATCACAATTGCTTTTCCGTCGGAGACCGATCCAAGAACAGCACGGCGTACAGGCACGCTCTGACCTCCCTTCAGCATAACGCAACTGACCCCTAAAGGAGAAAGCCATTTAACGCACTGAGAATAAAGCTGCTCCGCCAGAGCCTCTGTGGGAGCCATCAACGCAGTCTGTACCCCTGTATCTGCGGCAGCTGCAGCAAGTCCTATGGCCACAAGCGTCTTGCCGGCGCCAACATCCCCCTGCAGCATACGCGACATTGGAGAATTCACCGATGTGTCCGCAAAAATTTCATCCAGCGCATTTTCCTGCGATTTAGTCAGTTCAAACGGTATTGAAGCACGGAATTTTCTGTAAATATCTCCGTTCGGCAATATTATGGGTGATGGATGCCCATTTTTTAATGACTCCCTGCGAAGTGCCAGTCCTGTCTGTACCAGTAAAAACTCTTCGTAAGCCAGCCTGCGTCTCGCCTCTTTCCATTCCGCTCCCGAGCATGGACGGTGCATTGCCCGGAGCGCATCGCGAAGCGGCATAAGGTTACGCTTTTTCATGATGAACGGCGGCAGAGTCTCCTGCACAGAAGGGATCATCCCATCCAGCAGATCTTCCATAAAATGCCTGAACCACCTGACAGGAAGCCCTGCAGTCGAAGGATAGATGGGGATTATACCTGTAAAGCTCCTGCCCTCCGCTTCATTTTTAAGGACCTCAAACTCAGGATTCGACATCTCAAGTCCGCCTGAACGCAAAGAGGGGACTCCGTATAGTGCTGCAAAGGTCCCCTTTTTCAGAATATATTCCATGCCTTTTCTGTTGAACCACGATGCCGACAGTACTCCGGTTTCGTCGTGAAACCGACATACTACCAACTCAAGCCCCGGCTTCTGCAGACTTCTGCGTTCAATCTCGTCCACTATCGCAAAGACTGCCGCCGCCCTGCCGGGTACAAGCCCGCTGATTTTAGAGACGCTGCGCCTGTCTTCATAACGCCTCGGAAAAAGCCAAAGCAAATCCTTTGCCGTTGCAGCGCCAAGAACGGATAGAAGCTTAGCGCGCTTCGGCCCTACCCCGCGCAGTGAGTTCAGCGGGACGGAGAGAATATCGTTCTCGGACGGATCAGCCGTTCTCCGTGCCGTCCTGTCCATTCAGCACAATTTTAGGGTCTATGCCAAGCATATTGTATGCGGTTTCCAGATCTCGCCTGCCTGCCTCTGGTGCAAACCCAACAGGCTTCTCAAACCCGACAGACTTCTCAGGCTCATCTTCGTCCATTATGCCTTCAAGAACACTTTCGACCGCCCCTGCAAGTGGAGAGCCTGATACGCACTGGTTAAGGAGATTTTCATACTTTGCGAGTATCCCTCTGATCTCCTGCTCATAAAGAGATCTGATGTTGCGTATCTGAAGTATCCCGTCGCGGAGTTTATCAGCCTCGCAGACGGCATCGCGGCATATCTCCTCCGCGCGGGCCTCCGCGTCTGAGATTATCTTGGCTGCCTGATCCTTTGCACTTCTGACCCTTTCATCTGCGCTCTTCTGCGCCATAAGAAGAGCTTCATGAAGCACGTCCTTCATTTTTTCGTATTCGGCAAGGCTCTCCTGCTTAGTAAGCAACTCGCGTTCAAGATCCTTGTTCCTCTGCATATAAACCTGAAGGGTCTCGGCTATATGATCAAGGAATTCATCAACTTCCGCCGCATCATAACCTCTTATACTCTTCTTGAATGACTGATTGACCACATCAAGAGATGTCAAAAGTTCCGCCACACACCCCACCGTCCTTTTTCATAAGCGGATACATTCCGTCCGTAGATCCCATGGTGAGAAATAATTTGCCCCGTTGATCATACTAGACGATACATGTCAGTATACTTTCAAAATCATCCGCGGCTATGCAATATCTCTCTTGCCTGCTTCTTCCAATATCCGTTCTGACATTTCCCCGAAAAAAGGCCCGGTACAAAATTGTATATTAATTCCGGGGTTTTTGAGATTATATTCTATCAATACAGGTTCGCTGTCTCTATCCACGGTAAAATCCCAGGCAATGATTCCAAAATGCGGGAATCTGGGATGAAGTTTTTTGATAGTATCAACGATCTTGCTATATGCAGGTATTGTTATAACGTCCTTTTCTGCCACATCTGACTTACAATTGTGTATGAGCCGTCCATGTCCGTCATATCCGCCGGGTCTGACTGTCCCATCATATCCAATTTTGAATCCAATACCGCCGGACGACAAGTTGTCAACTACTGAACCTTCTTTGCCTATCCGTAATATAGAGGCGAATATATTAACCTCTCCGTCAAAATACCAGCTCATAATCCTTATTGTGTTCACCGAAGTCATATTGAATGCCGACAATATCGGGTGCTGCCGGACTACTCTCTGCACTACAAAATTTCTGCCATAGATACTAAATATTTTGTCTGCATCCACATTCTTCTCATATAACCTTACGTTATGCCCGCCGGATGAATTAATAGAGGGTTTAACAATAACTTTTTCTTCATTGTGTAAAATATCTGCAGCAATTCGAGGGGTTATCAATTGAAAATCATGGTCATAAAACATACCGTTGATATTACGCAATACCGTGTGCGGCATTTTCACCCCTTTACAAAATAAATCGTAATATGATTTATCATCCCATCCATCTGAAAGCCCTATATTATTAAAACGTGCCACTATCTGGTTTCGAAGATAAATGTCAACAAAATATGGAGATTTGATACCGGTAGTCGCATAAAGCAGATGATGCCAACGATAATATTTATCGACTACATTAAAACCGTGCTTAGCATACAATGCGTCTATTTCCTTCTTTTGTCCCGGCGTCAACCTTGGGATTTGCAAACCGATCTCTTTTTCATATTTCCGTAAAATTACTTCAGTTCTGTATACACGGTAAACTTTTTTTATATGCATACAGCATTTACTTAAAAATCTTGTCAGACCGGACATTTCATTTCCCCCCCCCTTGGTCTGTCTCTCCTATTGCAATATTATATCGCAAATCATGTCAACATCACTCAGGTCCAAATCAGCATAAATAGGTAAAATAAGCACTCTTTCAGATATATAGCGGGCAACGGGAGTAATTTTTGAGTCAAATCTTCCCCTGTAGCATTCAAAATTGCTTGTAAGAGGATAAAAATATTTTCTTGTAAATATATTCTCTGACTTCAGTTTGTCATAAACCTCATCGCGGCTAAATTTAAATCCATCAAAAAGCACGGGAAGATACGCGTAGTTGCTTTTCACCCCTTTTTGCCGGCTAAAAAGCCTTATACCTTCCACACCACCAAGATGTTCTGTATATCTTTCTGAAACTTTTTTTCGTTTTGAAATTTCCTCATCTATATGCCTGAGGTTGCAAAGACCCATAGCCGCCTGAAATTCGTTCATTTTTGCGTTACCACCGACAAATTCGACAGACTCAGGCCCTGCAAACCCAAAATTCTTCTGACAATTCAGCCGTTTTTTCAGATTTGCATCCTTAAACACTACAGCCCCCCCTTCAATCGCATTAAAGACCTTCGTTGCATGGAAACTGAATATTGACGCATCCCCAAAATTCGCTACCCCAACCCCATCCGACATCACACCAAAGGCATGAGCGGCATCATAGATCACTTTCAGCCCATGTTTTTTTGCAATACGTTCGATATCATGCACATTGCAGATATTGCCGTATATATGCACGGGGATTATCGCAGTGGTTTTTTCTGTGATAAGAGATTCCAGCTTTGTAACGTCCATCGTAAAATCATCGGGACTAATATCACAGAATACCGGCATCAAGCCGCTGCGTACTATAGCGTGGGTAGTTGAGACAAACGTAAACGGTGTCGTTATGACTTCACCGGCAAGTTCAAACGCAGCGATCGCATTCTCAAGCGCGAGATGCCCGTTGACAAAGAGCTCTATATTCCCGGCACCGAGATACCGCAAAAGCTCAGCCTCAAAGCGCTTGTGCTTTATTCCCATGTTAGTCAGCCAATGGCTCTCCCAAAGATCTCTTATTTCTTCGACATATTCCTCCATCGGTGGCATAGACGAGCGGGTTACGAGTATCCGGGGTCTCATATATTTATACCAGTTTTTTTATCATGTATATGTTGCCATCTACCAAATATTCGCTGACAGTATATCCATTTTTCCCATAAAAAGCTATTGCCGTAGTGTTAAAATTATGTGTACTCAATTTGACATACTTCATACCATTAGTCCTTGATATTTCCTCGACTTTAGTCAAAAGCAACTTACCGATACCGTGTCTTTGGACTGATTCATCAACGGCTATAATTGTTAAATAAGCAATATAATTCATGGTATCATTTGCATAAAATGAAGCAAAGGCCCTTATATTATCATTAACATCTGTAATTCTAAGAACAATTGCATTATTTTGTAGTTTATTAACATAATTATCAAGATTTTCGATTTTATCAAGCAATGTAGGATAAAAATAATTATTAAATTTAAGCAATAAGTTAGATATATCATATTGTGATTTTACTATTTTAACATTATATTTATCACCCAAATAGCATTTTCCATGTGAAGAAATTTGTATGACATTCAAGTTTTTATGCGATACTATTCCAAAATTTTCATGTAAAATTGTTTTGGATATTTGTTCATTATTAAGCCATTTTATGATAGCCAGCGGCAAATTCACCCCGGCCAAGTGGCTGAACGGATATCCTCCTCCGAACCTGGCATTCATTTCCAGCAAATACGGGGTATCGCCTACCATAAATAAATCCACATCCAAAATTGCAATATGTTTCAGCCTCTGACTTAAAATACAACCAAGATTTTTCAGAATAATATTGTCAACTGTTTCTGCACAATCAGTTTCTCCTGAGCGCATAGAATACTTTTTTTTTACTATCGTATTCTGATAACGGCCATTAAGGTCATTAATCACATCCATGCCGTATTCCTGCCCATTAAGTTTCTCCTGAATCAATACACCTTTATCCAATCTATTATGGGTCTCATATTTCAAATATGACGATATGATTTTTTTTTGAGCTTTGCGATATAACACCCTGAGCTCTGACTCGTCATCGGCTTCGAAGACAGCGATAGATCCCATTCCCCAGCGGGGCTTGATTATCACAGGAAAAGAAATTTTTCCCTGCGCAACATCACATAAGGCATCTTCAAGGGAAAGATACGTTTTGGGGACTGCAATATTATTCTCACGACAAAAATTGTATGTGTGCCACTTATCGTTGCATATCCCAATGGCCTCTTCACCTGAAAGTATCAATCGTACTCCGATATTTTCGAAAAGGTGCCTGTTCGTCGAAAGTATAGGGAGATCGATATCAAACAACGGGATCAATGCATCAATATTATTGAAAAGGCAATAATCCAACATGAACTGAATATAAGATTTATCATAAATTATTGGTGTCACTACATTTCTGTCGGCATATTCAAATGCTGGCGAATGTGGCTCGCTGTTGGCAGCATGGATGATGCCCTCTCCGTTCAGAGCTTCTTTAAAATATTGGATCAGGTAACTGCGTCTCCCAACAGACGTAAACAATAAATTCATCTCTGATCATTCCTTGTATTGCGGTGCTTCCTGAATGACACTCTTGCGTTTACCGGAGGCAAGCACCGGGATCTCATCAACATATTCAACATTAATTACAGCATCATGCCCGATAAAATCCCTTTGCATATCCAGGCACTTCGCTAATATATTTTCTGCCGGAGAACCGTTTATTTTTAAAATATATTCACTTAAACCTGTTTGTATAAATTGAAATTGTCTTACATTATTACATATTCTAAGATTTCTGGCAATAATATGAGGCGATACCGGTCTTTTAGATGTATCGTATATCATATCTATCCGTCTTCCGTACAATTCGCTCAATATAGGCCAGCCATTGCTTGCCTTATTACCGGGAATCATTATACCTACATCGCCAGTATCATACCTGATCATTGGATTGGCATAATTAAACAGATCTGTAACCACTATTCTGCCTAATTCACCAAAATTTGCACTATGGTCATTATCTAATCTGAGTATCTCAAAGACATAACTTCCATGATTCAAATAATACTTTTTATCGCCCGGCATTTGCTGCCCCAGGACACCATTCTCCTGGTTAGAATAACGTTCCACTATGCTGCATCTAAATATTTTTTCCAGGCTGGATCTGGTTGCATCGTCCAAAGCTTCCGCGCCGGTTATAATAGTCTTAACATAAAAATGATCATCAGTATCTATATTATACTCAAGCCATTTTACAAAAACGTTAAGTGTTGTTGCATATGCAAGAATAGTGCTTATTCTTTTTTTTATAAGCATTTTTTTAATCTCGTACATCTCTTTGTCTGTCATTGTTGATATTTCTACACACAATATATTTTGCATAAAAGATTCAAATCTAGATTTTTTATCTTTTTGCCAAATTCTAAATTGTGCCATTCTTTCATGACTATTATAACCACAACGTTTACCAAATAACTTCAATTCAGCAATTACACGATTGCGTTTTCGTATATCCTGCACAACTGAAAATGGAATTCCGGTGGAACCACTAGTTATTTGAACATGATAATCTTTATTAAAACATTTTGACATAACAGCAGCCTTATTTTCTAATAATAATGCCCTATTCATTACAGGATAGACAGATAAACTACACCCATCGTATCCCTTATAAAAATCAGTGTCTGTTACGACATGGGATAACAAATCATTCAGGTATTGCCTGATTCGGCGTTCTCCTTTTTCTTTATCGTCCAATATATATTCTATATCCTGATATTGTTCACGGACTTGCGATCCGTGGAAAAAATCGTTCAACCAATAAAGATTTCTGCGTATAGTCCCACCTATGCTCATTATGTCATTCTTCCTTCTTAATATTACCCATCATTCACTATCAGAATAATCGAATAATATTTTCTGCATTGTATCGAAAAAAATCGGAAGTCCTCCGGAATGCAAAAATAATATATTCTTATTTTGTACATTATTTTCCTTCAGATAATTTATCATTCCGTTAAAAGCTTTTCCTGTATATATAGGATCAAGTGCTATCCCATCCAGACGAAATACATCTTTGACAGTTTGTATAATTTTTATGGAATATTTCCCATATCCCCCATACAAATATTTATCCTCAAAATATATTTTATTTATAATTTTACCGGTATATCCTGAAATATATTTAAAAATTTTTTCTCTACCTTGTTCTTTACTGTGGGCAATGGAAATCCCGACAATATTTTTATTGCATCCATTTGCCAAATCTCCACATATTATCGCGGACTGCGTCAATCCAGTCCCGCTTGCCAAAAAAATATAATCAAAAAATACATGGTTTTCCGATTCGTATCTCACGATATCGGCATATGCCTCCACGTATGCTTGTATGGCTATATTTTCATTGCCATTCCCATATATATCACCATAAACATAATATGGTTCCATCCCCAATTTTCTGGAATCATAGAGTACCTGTGCGATCGTTAAGGCTACATTGTCCTTTGAGCAGAAAATAATTTTTGCCCCTGTCATCCTAACCATTGCCTCGTTGTTTGTTTCATTTTCTTTATCTATGTGCTCAATTGAAGAAACTATATAGCAGGGGATCCCTCTTGACGCACTCAAATTTGACACTGCTCTGCATAAATTTGACTGCCTGTTTCCATATGCTATTATACAGTCACAATGTTTCCGTTCCATATCCTCAAAGTATTTTAGGGCAATCCTGACTTTGTTCCCTCCGAACGAGAAAGGGATCAAATCATCACGCATAATATAATAGTTATTCCTGCTATCATAACTATGTATCTGATGAATAATCGTATTGATCTTTATTTTTTTCACCTGCTTAATTAGTATAACTTTTTTAAAATATTTATTATCAATAAAGCAATATTATTTATAATATATATATTATTACTGCTGTCCGAAATATACAAAAACAGATCCGGTTGCAGCAAAGTTTTTCTGTAGTATTTTTTACAAATTTGAAATCAGGTTGCCGACGCGGCATAATAGCTGATTTTTCTTGATATAGCTACTGGGGTCGACCTTCGTAAAAATTTATCTTGGACACGTGTGGATATTATAATTTATATTTACTTATGTGTCATCTTACGCCAGCAGCGATAGATATGAATCGACAGTTTTGACTTGATATATGCCAGCTCGCTGCATACAGCGATAAATATATTCGTTCCCGATATTCCAAGCTTTCGCTTGATACGAAAAGCATGTATTTCGCACTTAGCCGCCATGAACTGTACGATCCTGTGGTATTTATGTTCTGTAAATTCATCGAAACTTTTATACATATCCACCATTGCCTCTTGGTGTTTCAGTTGGGTTTCCAAGGGGCCGTCTCCGACTCTTGATGTCCATGAATCTGGAACTCCGGCCCGATAGTTTGACATGTTGTCGTGAAAATAATAAGTCTCACCTTTGCTGGCCAGAAATATGTGCAGCGGTACATCACCGACGGGAGATTTTGCAAAATACGGAGGCCTCTCAAAAGCAAACACGGAAGGGTATACTGTAGATGCCGTTGCACAGAAACCGCCGCCGTAGAAAATGATATCCTCCGCCGGGACACTGCGGTCATATTTATACCTGCGCCGTTCCTTGATGAATTCCCCAGTCCTGCTTATATCGCTAGAGGCGTGGATACACAAAGTACACTTCGGGTTCTTTTCCATATAGCCGATCTGTTTCTGTAATTTTCTCGGATCCGTCCAGAAGTCATCGCCTTCACAGAGAGCTATGTATTTCCCGCGTATAATAGGATATATGAAAGTTGATGATATTTTTACACCTTTGGAATATTGATTTTCTTTTTGAAGAATGGGAATAATATTTGGATTTTTTTCAGCGTAGCCTCTGATTATAGCTACTGTACCATCCGTTGATGCGTCGTCATGAATGATAATTTCATAAGGGAAATCTGTCTCCTGCATCAGAAACCCTTCGATTGCGTCTTTTATATATTTTGCATGGTTGTAAGTCGTGCAGCAAATGCTGACAAGCGGCTGAGTTTCCATTTTATTTACCTTTATTGTCTCGGTCCAAAGATAGCGGTGCCTATTCTTACGATAGTGCTGCCTTCCTCGATTGCAATCTCATAATCACCGCTCATCCCCATTGAAAGTTCCTTAAGAGACAACCCGAATGAACGGCTAAGCGCGTCCCTCATTATGCGCAGGCCCTCAAATGATTTGCGTATCGCAGCAGTATCATCTGTATTCGGCCCTATCGTCATAAGTCCCTCTACGGAAATCCTCGGACAGTATTTCAGTATGCGCTCAAGCAGATACTCAGCCTCTGATGGTTCGACCCCCTCCTTGGAGAGTTCTCCCGACATGTTCACCTCAATATAGACAGGGTAGGATGGGGTGTCGGTCTCTGCGAGTATCCTGTCAAGCACGCGGGCAAGATCCAGTGTGTCCACTGTCTCTATCACACTGAAAATCTCAAGAGCTTTACGCGCCTTGTTCCTCTGCAGATGCCCTATTAGATGCCATTGGGTGCCGTTGCCTTCCGGCCAGCCTTGGTGCTTGCGTATCGCTTCCTGTATGCGGTTTTCACCCAGCAGGTCAACAAAAGCAGAGGCAGAGAGCATCATCTCAAGCGGATGGAATTTTGAGACTGCCATCAGTTTTATGTCCTCCGGCCTGCGCCCGCTGCCCCTTGCCGCAGAGGCGATCCGTTCGCGTATAACTTCTATATTATGTTTTATAAAATCTACCACAGCTGTATCCTTCCCTCTCTCGCCATTTTCGCGTCTTCAACGACAGCATCGCCGACTGACACTCCTTTTGTAATGAGGAATTTACCATTCTCCACAGGTTTTCCCTCAACAAGGCTGAATACTACCCTCGAGCCCCTGACCAGATAGACGCCTTTTATGCCATCTTTCTCAAGCAGTGCGCTGTCAGGTACCACAGCCCCCTCTGTTCTGCCCGCTTCGATCACAAGCGTATATTTTCTTGAAAGCAGGTTTTCAGGACGGAACCACGGCAATGTGACATATAATTTGACCTTATGCCCCATCTTCATGCTTACCCTTATATCAGCCGTCGAACCGGTATCTCCCTCATCCATCTTTACTTTCAGCTTTTTATTTTTTATCTGATCCGACATATTGCCCACAACATCGGAATAACCTACGAAGCGCAGCTCCTGCGGCTGCTCTATAAGTTTTCCGACAGGCTGTCCTTTGCCGATCAATATCCCGTCTTTCATTTTGACAAGCCCACGGGGTTCCGGAAGGTTATCCGTACCGGGCCATATCTCAGAATAACGCCATGAGGATTCCAGTCCGTCTATACCTGCTATAAAATAACCCTGCTGATACGCCTTGAGATATTTGACTTTCGATCCGTATGCGATTTTCGCTATAACCGCACCGCGCGGCACACGTACCGGCCCCGTTCCCTGAGGGTATGAGACGATTCCTGCAACTTCAGCAAGTATAGGTACTTCTTTCCACAAGAGCACCCCCCCGATCTTTACCAGCTGGGTGTCGATACCAGGCACAGCCCAAGTGATCTCCGGGTGCAGATATTCATAGCGGTCAAAGTATAGTTTGAACGCCAAGACCCACAGAGCTATGACTGTAATCACAGCGATCCAGTAAAGCGGCCTTAAAGATCTGCGTTCCTCTGCTTCGAAACGTCTTACCATGCCAGATTTTACCTTTATCTATTCCGATGTCAGCGAAAGTAGATCCCTGAGGTCGTCGAATATCTTCCACGCACCCGCATCTTTCAGAGCTTTGCCGCTGAAGTTGCCCGTTGTCATCCCGATCCCTCTTGTGCACGCCGCAACAGATGTCTTCATGTCAATATCTGTATCACCGACATAGAGGCCGTTTTCAGTTTTAATCCCAAGGATGCTGAAACCTTTGAGCAGCGAATCCGGCTCCGGCTTGGCACGCTCTACATCCTCCAGCCCGACTACGACATCCATTAACGGCAGCAGCCCCGTAGATTCCACGGGACGGCGTGCATAACGCCTGTTTGAGACAACTCCGACCTTTATCCCCCGTGAGCGTAAAACCGAAAGCGTCTCGACCGTTCCCGGGAAAAGGCGCAGGTCAGCCTGTTCTTCTTCACGGTAGTTCGACCTGTAATAGTCGATCCACTCCTGCTTGAAATCGCCCCAGTAAGCACGCCAGCTGTCTTCTATCGTAAGTCCTATAGAAGCAAGGACTTCTTCCCGCGAGACCTCGCGAAACCCGAGATGTTTGGCAAGCATATTCGTGCAGCGATGTATTGCATAACTGCTGTCGACTAGAGTCATGTCAAAGTCGAACAGGACAGCCATTATTTCTTTTTCAGCCTCGTTCATTACTTCCGGACTCCCATGACAAAACCCTTAAGATAATCTGTTTCAGGGACCCCTGAGAGTGCCGGATGATCCTGAGGCTGATGGATCTCATGCGCTATGCGGCACGATGTGCACTCATCCTTTGCCGCCTCGTTCAGCGTGTCAAGCAGCATTTCACGCGTGAATGCATGGCTGCAGGAGATAAACACGAGATACCCGCCCTCGCGGAGGCGTTTAAGTCCGCGCACTGCAAGTTCCTTGTACCCGCGTCTGGCAGAGTCGATCTGTGCCTTGCCGGGAGAGAACGGGGGAGGATCCATTATGACTATGTCAAATCTCTCGCGGGCTGCGTCCATATCCCTCATAATATCAAATGCATTACCGCATAACCAGCTCATCTTCTCCGGAAGTCCGTTGAGAGAAAGACTCCTTTGGGCTGCATCGATCGCGTTATGAGACTGCTCGACAGCTACGACTTCGGACGCCCCGCCCGCAAGGGCATGCAGTCCAAAGTGCCCCTGATAGCTGAAACAGTCGAGCACCCTTGCATCCTTATAGAGCGGCTGCAGCATGGCTGGTACCCGCCTTACATCAAGATATGCCCCGGTCTTCTGTCCGCCTGCGATATCCACAAGCTCATAAAGGGAGCCTATCTTTACTTTCAGAGGTTCCGCTGGCATCTCCCCAAAAAGCGCCTTTATTTCATGGGGTATGCCCTCTTTTTCAAGGTGTTTGGATTCGTTTCGCAAGACAATGGCGGAGAGCTTCCTCACCTTGCGAAAAGTCGCCGCCACTTCATCTATATGGCGATACCATCCGGCGACCGAAACCTGCAAAGAAAGCACATCCCCATAAAGATCCGCGATTATTCCTGGAAGACCGTCCGCCTCGCCATGCACCCATCGAAAAGCCTCTTCGCCGGCACACCAGGTTTTACGCCATTCAAGCGCAAGCGTCAGCCGCTCACGCAGCAGCGCCATCTGGTCCGGTTCTTTTGTTCCGTAGCTGAGGACGCGGATAGAAAGAGCGCTCTCGCTCCATAACCCCCAGCCCTTTACTATCCCGCTTCTGTCGGTAAAGGCGATAAGGTCTCCCTGGCTGCAATGCGGGATCTGGCGCAGATTGCCCCTGAATATCCACGGGTGCAGCGCCCTGACCCTTTCAAGACCGGAATCATCAAGCACTGCCCTGCGCATAATTTTTTTCTCTGACGGCATTATTTTTTGCTCCTCTCAACACTCGCAAAAGCGTCGTGGTTGTGGATGCTCTCATGGCTCGTTACGGAGACGCGAAACCAAGTGATGCGTCTGTCGTTCTCCATGGCAAGCGCCAGGTCACGCACGGAATCCTCGACAAATCTTGGATTACTGTATGCCCGCTCTGTAACCGCCTTTTCGTCTTCACGTTTAAGCAGGCTGTAAACAGGAGCGGAAGCACATGCATCCGCTATTTCGGCAAGCTCTTCTATCCATATGAATGTTTTCATACGCGCGGCGATCCTGGCATGCGCGCGCTGATTATGCGCGCCGAAAGCCGATATTTCCTTCGAACATGGGCACAGTGTCTGGATCGGAGCAATCAGCTCCGTAACAAGATCAAATTTGTCACCTGTCAGCGCGGCACTGAAGCGGACATCGTAGCGCATACGTCCCTTAGAGCCGCTGACCGGAGCTGATTTGGTTATAAAATAAGGAAATTCAAAATCGGCGTGGGCCTCATCAGCATTGAGTCGCACCTGCAGCGAACGCAGAAGATCCTCCATGTTGTGGAACGTGACCTGCTTCTCCTGCTCGCTAAGCACTTCGACAAAACGGCTCATATGGGTCCCGCGGTAGTCCCTAGGCAGAAAGACTGAGAGACTGACATCGGCTATCGTGTCCTGCGTTCCGTGCTTGCGGTCAAGCACCTGTATAGGCCAGGAGATATTGCTTATGCCAACGCGGTCTATAGGAATGTTTCTGGCATCGTGCTCACTCTGGACATCGCGCACGGCTACACATCCTTCCTGCGGCATATCGCCGAGGAGCTCTCGGTTTCCCAGACGCGCACCTCAAAAAGCTCGCAATTATCGCGTTTTAGAGCAGCATCAAGGGTGCGGAAGATCCACTGGGATATACACTCCGCAGTCGGCTGCCGGATCACATCGTTGATATATGCGTGGTCCAGCTTAGAAAGAACAAGTTCATTGACAGCCGCCTTAAGCTCCGCAAAGTCAAAAACCATGCCCTCCGGATCGGGCTCGCCTTCAAGTGTCACAGCAAGCCCGTATGTATGCCCGTGAAGCCGCTCGCACTTGCCGTGATAATTTACAAGATTATGAGCCGCGTCAAATTTAAATTTCCTGCAAAGAAACATAGACAGCCCTCCAAAAACAACATAATATACGAGCAAATTGTACCATTACACTGCGAATTATGCTGTATAATTTAGCAGATAGCTGGGAGTGTTGCACATGAAATTGACTGGTATCTTTGCTCCTGTCCCGACGCCGTTCAATGAAGACGGCTCGATAGATGAAACCGGATGGAGGAACAACCTCCGGATATGGAGCCGTTCATCTCTTGACGGCATCGTAATATGCGGCTCAAACGGCGAACTGCCGTTCATGACGCTGGAGGAGCGCGTGCTGCTCACAAAGATAGCGGCAGAAGAGACCCGCGGCAGACTTTACCTGATGGCGGGAACGCACTTTCCCTCTACGAGGGAGACTATAGCTTGTGCAAAAGCTCTCGGCGAGGCCGGGGCTCAGAGCCTGTTGCTCCTTCCGCCCCACTACTTCAAAGTGAGTCAAAGCGAGATACTCAAATACTTTGAGGATATAGCAGATGGATCGCCGGTACCTATATTTATGTACAATATGCCTGCCAACACCGGCGTAGACATGGAGCTGGACACTATACTCGCGGCGTCGAAACATCCGAATATAAGGGGCATAAAGGATACGTCAGGAAACATGACCAGGTTAGGCTATCTCGCAGCCGCCGCAGATGAAGATTTTGCAGTATTCGGCGGCACGGGCAATTGGTTCCTTGCCGCGCTGGCAATGGGTGCTTGCGGGGGTACAATGGCCGCATCCATACTGTATCCGGATACATGCCGGAGGATCTTCTCGGCGTTCAAAGAGAATAAAATGACAGAGGCAATGGAACTTCAGGCAAAACTATTACCGGTCAGCGATGCGATAACAAGCCGTTACGGAGTTCCCGGGCTCAAAGCGGCACTCGAGACCCGCGGCATGGTCGGCGGTCCGTGCAGGGCGCCTCTGTCGCATGTATCGGAACAAGTCAGGAAAGAGATACTCGACATACTTGAGAAATCCGGCCTTGATAAATATGAGACATGGAGACAATAAAGCTGAGACGATAATATCCGGGGAGGAATAACTGATGGAAGACAACAAAGTACTGACTCTGCTGCTTGGAAGCCCAAGAATAGGGGGCAACACGGAGAAACTGGCCGATGCTTTGGCAGAAGGGGCTAGGGAAAAGGGCTACGAGATCCGCAAGGTCCGCCTTGCCTCACTTGAACTCAAAGGCTGCATTGATTGCCGAAAATGCTGGAGCACAGGCGACCCGTGCATACAAAACGACGACATGGACAAGGTCTATGCGGACATTGAGGCCGCTTCCGTCATCGCTTTCGTATCACCTCTCTACTTCTACTCATGGTCGTCGCAGATCAAGCCGGTATGGGATCGCCTTCTGCCATACTACATGCCGGGCGCGCTCAGAACGACCCCCGCTAAAAAAGTCATACTTCTTGCGGCTGCGGGAGATAAAGATGAGGGCGTATTTGAAGGAATGACCGCGGCGTTTAAAAACGCTACAAACTTCCTAGGATGGAAAGTACTCGGCCAAATCTGCGCATTGGATATCTACGCCCGCGGCGATATGGAGACAAAAGGCCAAAAGTGGCTTGAAAAAGCAAAGGAGCTCGGCAGGTCATTATAGTTTTAAAACATGCCGGGCAGGATCGAGCGGAACATCGCCGCCCGGCTGTTTTGTGTTGTCTGTGAGATGTATTGGATGTATTGCTGGAGTAAGGATAATTCCCTGTTAACAGCAACTAACACCTAACTCATGTCAAATAAACAAGACCATTACAGGAGAGATTACAGTGTTGCCTTTGATCAGCGTTATTATTCCTGTTTATAACCTTGAAACACGCATAAGAGCGACATTGGAATGCGTCCTTAACCAGGATCATAAAAATATCGAGTTAATCGTTGTAGATGATGCTTCCTGTGACAACACGGTTGAAATTGTACGCGAAACACTGTCCGGAGCAAAAATAACCTCACATATCATATCGCACCGCTTTAATTCAGGTGTCTCTGCCGCCAGAAATTCAGGCATGAAAGCGGCAAATGGTGTATTTCTGCTTTTCTGGGACGGAGACGACTTAGCTGACAGTGATTTTATTTCAACACTTTTTAGGGCGATATCCGGCACGAAAGACCAGAATGATATCGCTTTTTGCGGATATCGTACGCGTGAGGAACCAAACGGGACAGAAAAAAAGTATTCCATTCCTGTATCGATCGCTTCAGGCAAAACTCCTCAACAAATTGCGGCGTTATACATGGTAAATAAAATTACACTGATATGTGTGGGGGCTCTTTACCGAACAGAGTATTTAAAATCAATTGATTTGAATTTTTTTGATGGATGTACGGGCGGTGAAGACATCGAATTTGTCATTAAATCGCTTGTATTATGCAGACAACTTGCATTTTCACCAAATTGCCCCTATATATATATGCAACATAATGATATGGGAAGCAGGAAAAATGCCGATACGAGCCAAAAAAAGCTCTTGCGCTACAAACACAACACGGAAGCCCATGCCAGAACGGCAGGCTATCTGTTGCGGTATGCCACGGATACAGAGTTAAGGAAAATAACAAATGTCTTGCTGATACCACAGATAATTTTACGGGAACTATCTATATATGCTGCTGAAAACAATAATCAGCGATTCAATAAAATCCGAACAAATACCGGCATCAGGAACATCCTATGGAAAAGCCGCAGGTCTTTTTTACAAAAACCTGATGTGTTTTTAAAATCACTGATGTTACTGTTGCTGCCGAATATCTTTTGGAGGCATTATCAAAAATATTTTTAATCATTTCTTTTTTAATACATTTCGATAAATCTCAATAGTTTCTTTTGCGATTTTGGAAACATTAAAATCTCCGGCACGCCTGACAGCTTCTTTAGCAATCTGGGCCCATTTGTTTTTGTCGGAAATAAGCATGCCCAGTTTTTCCGCCATTGCCATCTTGTCACCGATTTCCACGAGCCACCCGCTGACACCGTCTTCAATAATATCCAAAGGCCCGCCCCCTCTTGTTGCAATAGGGACAAGTCCTGCCGCCATAGCCTCTATGAGGATTATCCCAAACGGTTCAGGGGTTTTCGAAGGAATAACAAAAATATCCGACGCCCAAAGATAAGGGCGGATATCATCAACAAACCCAGGCATAATAACTTTTTCTTCGATGCCTAAGCAGCGTGTCATGGCGGTCAGCTTGTCTTTTTCTTCTCCGTCGCCTATGAGGAGCAATGATGTTTTTTCAGATATCACAGGCATAGAGGAAATTATTCCGGCATACGCCTGCAGCAAAATATCAAATCCCTTCCACTCCACAAACCTGCCGGCAGCGAGGATAACCGTCTGTTCTTCACTTATTCCCAGTTTTCTTCTAAGAGAATCCCTTACGGTAATATCTATTTTATATCTGCAGACATCTAAAGAATTGGGGACAACGAGCATATTCTCACCAGAAAAACCCAACGACAGCATGTGTTTTTTTATAGATTCTGAACATGGTATGAGAAAATCCGCATCTTTATGGTAATAAGCCTTAGGATATTTGTCCACTGTTTGAACAACTGTCAACCCTTTGCGTTTGCCCCAATAGCCGCCGATCCGGGCCGCTGCCGAAAGCCTTGTGTGTAAAATATCCGGAGAAAAATCATCTATGATCCTGCCAAGCTTCAGCCCAGTCCACGGCAGCCATGATACAGGCACATCGAAAGTGTCAAACGATAATCCCTCATCCTTCAGCCTTCCTGCCAAAGTCCCGCCGGATTTGCAGACGACGTGATTTTCTGTCCCCTGAGAGTTCAGTTCCTTTATCAGCCGGATCCATGTTTCACCCCAGGCCAGACAGTTTTCGTCGACATAATGGAGGATCCTGATCGGCCGCGAGTCTAAACCGGCCTTTATTTCTTTTATCAATTCAATCCCCATCCCTCTCAGAGAGGATCACTCTGTTTTCGACTATCTCACATATGGCATGCCCGACCAAAATGTGCATCTCCTGGATCCTGGGAGTAGAATCGGACGGAACGGCGATAAGTGCATCAACCGCACTCCTCAGCTTGCCTCCGTCAGCGCCAGTCATCCCGATCGTAAAAATCCCGATCTCTTTTGCTGTCTCCGCAGCCCTGATAATATCCATGCTGTTTCCACTTGTGGAGATCGCGACAAGGACATCCCCTCTTCGTCCGTGTGCAAGAAGCTGACGTGCGAAAATCTCGCTGAATGAATAGTCATTGCCTATGGCTGTAAGTGCCGACGCATTGCAGTGCAGGGCTATTCCGTCAAACGGCCTGCGCTCTTTCAGATAACGTCCCGAGAATTCTGCCGCCAGATGCTGGGCATCTGATGCAGAGCCGCCGTTCCCGCAGAAAAAAATCCTCCCTCCTGAGAGAATGGCGCCGGCTATTATATTGCCTGCATTTGAGATGATATCAGCGACCGCATCCATCCTTTGGAGGACATTCCCGTGCTCCGTCAGATTTTTGAAGAATATGTCATTATTCCCCATTACATCAGCCTCCATCGACATTCAAGACAATCTCTGCTGCTTCGTTTAAATTTTGTACCGTATGTAAAGCGCATACACCCTCAGCATATTCCTCCGCACCATAACCGGTCTTTACAAGGATAGACGGAACACCGAGGTTCCGGGCAAGTTCGACATCGCATCTTTTGTCACCGATGACACATGCAATTTCAACAAGGTCAAAACCAAGTTCATTTGCAGCTTCGCCCGCAAGGCCGGTCTTAGGCTTCCTGCATCCACATCCGTCATCGGGCGTGTGCGGACAGTGATAGTACCCGGCAATTTCTATCCCCTGCTCCGACAACAGAGCCGAGATCCTGGAATGCACGGCTTCCATGTCGTTTTCACTGTAATAACCGCGTCCGATTCCTGATTGATTCGTAAGAACGATAAGTTTATAACCTGCTTCTTTTAGTTTAGTCAAACCCTCGATCACACCGGGTAATATCTCTACTTCGTCCGGATCGTGCAGATAACCCTTCTCGGCAATTATTGTCCCGTCCCGATCAAGGATTATCCACTTTTTGCCTTCCCTCACTTTGTATAGCCCATCTTTTCGATAGTCTCCGTCGTCGAATATCCCTGCGTAAGCGGTAATATAACCACCTCGTCGGAATACTCGCGTCCGGCGACATCTTCCTTTCTATAGTCCCCGCCTTTGACTATTACGTGCGGGCGAAGTTGCGAAAGCAATTCCGCGGGAGTATCTTCGTCGAACATAACAACGAGATCCACCGCCTCAAGCGCGGCAAGGACCTTCGCACGTGCATGGCCGGGATTGACAGGCCTTCCGGCTCCCTTCAGCCTGCGGACCGAATCATCCGAATTAACAGCTATCACAAGACGGTCCCCCAGTTTTTTAGCATCAACCAAAAGGTCAATATGCCCAACGTGCAGTATATCGAAACATCCGTTTGTGAATATGACTCTTCTGCCTTCTTTTTTCCATTTGTCACATATAGATTTCGCCTGGCTCCGGCTTGCAATTTTATCCTCAGGACTTACCCTGGTATAATATCCGTTTTTTTCTTCTGCGGAGAAATCAGGTTCCAGCACTGCCTGCAATAAGTCCTCCGATTTGATTGGGTATGTGCCGATCTTGCCCACCACTATCTGCGATGCGATGTTTGCTATCGATACACACTCCGGCAGAGGCAGACCTGCTGTAAAAAAGGCCGCGACAGTTGCTATCATCGTATCCCCGGCGCCGGAGACGTCATATACTTCGACGGCGCTGGCCCTCTCATGCCTGGACCCCGAGCTGTTGATCAAGGTCGCCCCCTTGTCGGAACGGGTAACAAGCAGGTTGTCTAATCTAAATTTACGCATAATTTCAGTTCCGTAATAAACTATTTCTTCATCCTCATTCGCTATATCCGCTCCGGCAATAAGTCTGAGCTCCTTCATATTAGGCGTTACCAAGAAAGCACCGCTGTAATGCAGCCAGTCTTTATCTTTAGGATCAACGAAAACGGGGATACTGTATCGGCGGCAAAGTTCTATGACACGATGACACAGTTCCGGGGTACAGAACCCCTTCCCATAATCAGAAATCACCACACTCTTTAACCCTGAGCGAATGAGTTCTCCCAGACTATGTAATATTTTTTCTATTTCTGCCTCGCTGGGAGAAACTATCTCTTCCTGATCAAGCCTCAGCATCTGCTGATGCCCGCCACCAAGGATCCTTGTTTTTACGATAGTACCGCCGGATATCAGTATTGAAGAAACTTCAGCCCGCATCAAAGAAGAAAGAATCTTAATAAGAGCCTCTCCATACAAATCATTGCCAACTCTGCCTATGGCGGTCACCGAGAGCCCCATCCCGATAAGGTTTGCAACGACATTCCCAGCGCCGCCAGGAACAATTTTTTCCTCGGAAAATTTTACAACGGGAACCGGGGCCTCCGGAGAGATCCGGTAAGCATCGCCATATATATACCGGTCAAGCATATAGTCTCCTATTACGGCAACGTGTAACTGACTTAACCCTCCGGAACAGAACTTGCGGATGTTTTCTTTAACTGACATCTCAGTTTTTTTTATAAACAAAATATTACCGTTATCCCTCATTTTTATACCACTCACCTGCAAATATTTTTATAATGGATTTATCCCGGAGGCTGTATCATTAATTTTCATTTGCAATTGTCAGTAAACCATGAATTCCTTCTCGAGATAGTTTTGCACATAATCCTTGATTCCATGCTTGAGCGAATGAAACGGACGATCATAGCCAACAGCTGCCAACTTGCTGATATCAGCTTGGGTAAAATACTGATATTTTTCTCGAATAGACTCCGGCATATCAATATATTCTATGACCGGGGCCTTTCCCAGTGCATCAAACACAGCAAGTGCCAGATCGTTAAATGTCTCCGCATTTCCAGTCCCCACGTTGAACAGTCCGCTTATTGCCGGATTTTCAATAAAGAATCTTATTACATTACACAAATCTTTTACATATAGAAAATCTCTTTTTTGCTCCCCATCGGCATATTCTTCACGATACGATCTAAAAAGGCGGATCTTTCCTTCCTGTCTGATTTCGCAATAAGCATGATATATAACACTTGCCATACCGCACTTACAATATTCGTTCGGGCCGTACACGTTGAAAAATTTCATCCCGACATGCTGCCTGGGATGCCTGTCCTGTTTATGCGTCCAGAGGTCAAATAGCTGCTTGGAGTACCCATAGCCATTTAACGGCAACAACCGACGGATATCCATATTGTCGCTGAATCCGGATGCCCCATTGCCATATGTTGCCGCGCTGCTCGCATATAAGAAAGAAATTCCTTTTTCGGTACTATAATCCCAAAGCCGTCTGGAATACTCAAAGTTATTTGTGTAGAGGTAATCAAAATTTTTCTCTGTTGTCGACGAACAGGCACCCATATGTATCACGTGCGTGACATCACATAGTGTCGGCAAGATATCCAGAAACTTATCCTTATGGATATAGTCGCAAAAGTGCTTGTTTCTGATGTTCTTCCATTTATCAGTAGAGTCGATATTGTCAACTATGATAATGTCTTCGTATCCCATATCATTCAAGGTGCGAACGACACAGCTGCCAATAAAACCGGCTCCCCCTGTTACGACAAATTTCATATTTTATTTACCTCTTTTCATGATCTCATTGACACCGTCAAGTACTTCGGAATATTGTATGGTTTCAAGGCATGCCTTGTCACACTGCCAGTTTTTACATCCCAAATCAGGACATTTACAGTAAAAAACCTTAGATAAACTACTTATGTAATTATGATCCGAAACATTCGGGCCGAAAAGCCCGACAACGGGTCTGCCCAATGCCCGTGCGATGTGCAAAGCGCCGGTGTCCCCTGATATTGTCCCATCCGTTTCATTGATCACCTGGACAAGTTCTGAAATTGAAAGCTTCCCAACAAGATTCACCAGCCTGTCGGATCTAACGGCAGTGGTTATATCTTCCGCACTCTTTACCTCATCCTTGCCATCACCGACAAGATACAAAAAATATCCGGCTCTTGATGCTCCCATGCAAAATCCTATCCAGCTCTTTACCGGCCAGCGCTTTATTGCATAGCTTGCCCCTATGGCAAGTACCAAGGAACGTCCGTCCGTCCCCCGCTTCAGCAGGTTCCTTATTCTGTCAGATGTGGGCGGAGAGTATAAGAACCTTGAACAAGAGGATAACTTTTGCCCGACATCCCAGATATCGTCAAAAGAATAACGGTTATGAGCAAATGGGAACCTTCTCCGGCCGCTGTATCTCAGTGGGATACCGGATAACAATGAAAAAAGACTGCTTCTGTCGCTATGATGCATATCCAACAGGATATCAAATCTGCGTAGCCTGACTTCTTTCAGGACTTTTAAAAAACCAATATTACCATCTTTTCTTCTATCCCATTCAATCACATCATCGACCCACGGCTGATATTTCACCAGGCCCGCATAAGCAGAATCAACAAGCCACGTAATATTCCAATCAGGATGTCTATCTTTGAGCTTCATCGCGCTAAAATTGGAAATAATCACATCCCCCAGAGATGAAAACCTCAGGAACAGCACACGTTTTTGTCTCTCACTCATAAAAGACTCTCCCTGCATCTGATGAACGATCTGTCTGTTACCGCTCAGCCAGCAACTCTCTGTATATCAACTCATCCGCATCGACCATTTTATCAAGGGTGGGGATGTTCGACACCGGAATATTTATCTTTGTATTGTCTGTTTCAATAAAGTCGACTATCGCGTTCCTCCATGCAGCCACATCCCCGGCCGGCAACAATCCCTCGGAAGAACCGGCCATTTCTGCCACTGGAGCAATATCGGATGCTATGACAGGAATGCCGATCTGTACGGCCCTGGCAAGAGTAAGCGGCATGCCTTCAATATATGACGGAAATAAAAGGCATGACGAGTTCGCCATAAACATGTCGGCCTGATCAGAATAGCCATGGAATATAACTTTGTCAGACAAGCCAAGGGATTTCGTCAGTTCTTCCAGTTCGCCCCTCATCGGCCCGTCTCCAAGAACATCCAGTGTCCAGCCGCAAACGCCTGGCATAGCCTTCAATACATCCTGAAGCCCCTTTCCAGGAGACAACCTGCCGACAAAAAGAAATTTCACTGGCGGCTTCTGTGGTTTAGACCATTTGTATTTAGGCTCATCAAGTCCGTTCAGCACTACCTGGGTATTTTCATAAAAACAGTCCTTCATCTCTTCTCTTACAGCATTACTGACACAGATGACCCTTGAAGCTCTGCGATATGGCCTGTATATCCAAAGTTTTTTGTTCCCGAAATACCCATGCGCAGTTACAATGAACGGGACTCCAGCCATTGATGACGCCCAGTCCGCTATCCAGGCAGGAACTCTGGAGTGTGCGTGTATGATCTGCCAGTCCTCGTCTTTTATCCATCCTGAAATTTTACGGGCGCACATCCATCCGGTGAATGGATTTTTCTTATGTACAGGTAACTTCCTATGCTCAACTTTATCGGACAACTGAGCTTGCATCTGTCCGCCGGCAGAGACGACCATCACATTATGACCCCTCTTTACAAGCTCGTTCGAGAGATCTATCACATGGCGCTCGACCCCGCCTATGTCAAGTTCAGGCAGTATCTCAATTATATTCATATCTACTACCCCCGCGTATTGCCGTTCCTCTTACTTATGATCAGATAAACTGTACCTCCGTCGGAACTTTTAAAAAATATTACCCTAAAATTCCAAGCCTGGAAATCGCATCCCTTAAGCTTGATACAATTTTAGCTACTTATTCACCAGTGTCGATAGATCAAATATCGGAAGCAATACGGCTATGACAACGAAACCTACGAGGAAACCCATGACAAGTATGATCATAGGCTCGGCAAGCGTTGCCCATCTCTGCATTGACGACTGGGCGTAATCCCAGCAGTTGTTCCCAAGCCGTATGAGGCAATCGGGCAGGTTGCCCCCGCTTTCTCCGACACGGACAATAGTAACTATTTCCTCCGGGAAAGAGCCCTCTTTTTCCAGCCCCTGAGAAAAGCGGTACCCCTGTCTTATATGATCAGCAACTACCCCGAGGCGTCCTTTGACCGGGTCAAGGGGGGATGTGAGCTTCAGTGCCTGGACAAGCGGGATCCCGGCTCTTATGAGCGTTCCGGTCTGGGAGAATATCATGGCAAATGCAATGTTGTTCCGCACGTCCTGAAACATTGGAAGCTGTATTTTTTTGTTGCTTCTGCGGCACCAGAAGATGGCTGCCGCCACAATGCATAAGAACGGGATAAAGCCGACGCGCACCGCATGCGATATGAGGATGAGCAGTCTCGTAACAAACGGAAGCTCTGCGCCTGAGTCTACTACGAGTTCTGTGAGCCGCGGGACTACAAAGCTGAGCAGGAATATCACAACAGCAATACCAACGCAAAGCATCAGTATCGGGTAGGTAAGCGATGACTGTATTTTTCTGCGGAGTTTTATTTCATTCTGGATGAGTTCTCCTGCCTTTTCGAGTATATCTGCAAGCGAAGCGGATTTTTCTCCTGATTCCACCATTCCCACAAGGCTCTGCCTGAACACTCCGAGTGACTGCATGGACGACGCAAGAGAACGTCCCGACTCCACCGATTCCCGAAGCTGTGTGAAGATGGGCTTGAGTCTTTTGTCGCGGGTCTGTCTCTGGAGAAGTTTAAGTACTTCTGTTATAGAAAGCCCGCTTCTCATGAACGAGCAGAGGGTCGTACAGAAGAGGTACTGTTCTTCAAGTTTCAGCGGCCTGGTTTTGCCCTTGCCTCCAAATGACCGCACCGACCAGCTGCGGGAAGTTTCTTCTTTTACGTTCATGACTGTGAAGCCTTGGGCGAGAAGGTCGCGCAGCAGGTCATTTTCATTGGCAGCCTCCTTGCGGAGCTGTTTTTTTTCTCCTTTACGCGTATATACCTCAGCTCTGTAAAGAGGCAACCGTTACACCTCTCCTACGACACGGAGCATCTCTTCCGGCGTAGTTTCACCGTTTTCCACGGCCTTGAGTCCCAGTTCAAGCAGAGTGTAAAAGCCGGAGAGCCCGGCAAGCCTGCGAAGCTCCGCCGATGGAGCCCCCGCCGCTATAGCTTCCTGTATTTCGGGAGTAACGTTGAACTGCTCATAGAGGCCAAAGCGCCCCCTGTAACCGGTATGACCGCACTTTTCACAGCCGCGTCCGCGCCGGGCCTTAGTCACGCCGTTTCTCAGTACAACTCCGGATGTGGGGACCTCCTCGGAGCAGTGTGGACATACCCGGCGTACAAGACGCTGCGCGACAACACCGAGCAGGGAACCCGCGATGAGATACGATTCTATGCCCATGTCCGAAAGCCGCGTCACAGCGCTTATGGAGTCGTTGGTATGGAGCGTCGAAAGCACAAGGTGACCCGTCAGAGACGACTGTATTCCTATGTGTGCCGTATCGAAGTCACGCATTTCCCCGATCATTATTATGTCCGGATCCTGACGAAGTATGGAGCGAAGCGACGAGGCAAATGTCAGCCCTGCTTTTTCATTGACCTGGACCTGGCCTACTCCCGGAAGGTCATATTCTATCGGGTCTTCTACCGTTATTATGTTCACTTCGGGACGCGCAAGAGCCTGAAGGATCGCGTAAAGGCTTGTGCTCTTGCCTGAACCTGTCGGTCCGGTGAAGAGTATCATCCCGTTCGGCCTGCGTATAAGCGTCTCTAGCCGCTCCCGCTCGTCAGCCTTCATGCCGAGATCTTCGAGCGTAAGAAGACCGCGGGCCTTGTCAAGAAGCCTCAGAACCAAGCGCTCCCCGTGCTGCGTCGGGAGGGAGCTGACTCGTATGTCCACCATACGCTCGCCGAGGCTTATTCCGATCCTGCCGTCCTGCGGCACAAAGCGTTCCGCAATATCCATGTTTGCCATGACCTTTATTCGGCTCGTTACCGGCGACTGATGTCCTTTAGATAGGCTGTAGCGGTTCTCAAGGACCCCGTCGATCCGGTATCGCACAACGACCCTATCCTCATACGGCTCTATATGTATATCTGTGGCGCGCTCACGCAGCGACTCCATCATTATGCCGTTTACAAGGCGCACTACAGGGGCATCCACGGTATCGCTCATTACTTCCTGGCGGACAAGCTCGGAGAGGTCATCGATCTCTTCTATCGCGTTCAGCGTATCCTGGCCGACGCCGCTCTTTATGTCATAGAGGCGTCGTATGAGGTTCTGTATCTCTTCCGCAGGGCAGAGTTCTATGCTGACGCTGCAGCCCATACCAGCCGCAAGAATCTGCGCATCCGGCACCGCGGATAAGTCGGACATCACGACAGTGAGGACGTCATCTTCCCTACGCACAGGCAGGAAGCCCTTATCCCTCAGGACGTCAATGCTTATTCCTGCCGGTATGAGCTCAAGGATACCTTCGGCTGTAGCCTCGGCCAGATAGGAAATAGACGTCTGTCTGTCTTCTGCCTGATTATCCTGTGGCGACATGCTCCCATTCATCGGTCGATCTTCACCTCAACCGGCCCCGACTGCTTTCCCTGCTCTTTTTTCTGTCCCCCGGACTGCTCTTCCATACTGTTCTGATCAAGCAGCTCTTTCGTAATATCCTGCTTTTCGATCGATTTCTGATAATTACTGTGGTTGCGCATCAGAAGCTCTCTTTCCGCTTCGCTCATTTGCTGCCCATCGCCGATGATCTCTCTTGTTATCTTCGATGCCTGCTGCGGCGTCTCAAGGATATACGGGGTGAGGAATATCATGAGATCTATTTTTTCGCGCTGTTTTTCATTTGATCTGAAGAGGTTCCCGACAAGCGGAATGTATGAGAAGAATGGGACCCTGTTCTTCAAGGACTTTTCCGCCTCTTTGATAAGTCCTCCGAGGACTACCGTTTCACCGTTCGCCACAAGCACGTTCGTCTTTATCTCGCGCTTGGAGGTCACAGGCGTCGTTGAACCTGCTGTGGTGAGCAGATCTTCTACCCTTTGCTCTATCTCAAGGGCGACAAGGTTGCCGCTGCGCACGTGGGGCGTGACCGTAAGTATCAGGCCGACATCCTTGTACTCATAGCTGTTTTGAACTGCACCCGGGTTAGTCGTATCCGTAAGGCTCCCCTTCATTTGAGGTATGACCTGACCGACCTGAAGATAGCTCTGAAGGTTATCGGTGCACATAAGCCTCGGCATTGAAAGGACGTTTATCGCATCGTATTTGTTGAGAAGCTTTACATAAGCATACATCAGGCCTTTTCCTTGAGTGTTTGTCACCGAATAAGTGCTGCCATTTCTGTCAACCAGTTCTTCCTTCGTAATCAGGCTCTGGTACAGACTGAGCACATCTTCAGGCACTCCTGTCGTACCAAGCTGGGCACTGCCTGCAACTACCGCGTCTCCGACTACTGAGCCTCCCCATGCCGCCCAGTCTATTCCGGCGCTGTTGAGCTTATTGAGGTTGACCTCGGCGATGAGTCCGCGCAGGAGCACCTGTTTCGGCTGCGTGTCAAGCTGGGCAAGTATGTCCTTGAGGGAATCGAACTGTTCCTGATTTGCGGTGAAGACAAGGCTGTTCGTCGGCAGGTCGGGAACGACGGTTGACGGCATCGCGCCCTTTGGATCAGGCGACAGCTTCGCCGCCACCGCGAGTATCTGGCTCAGCTGTTCGGCTACGGTTTTCGCATCCGCATTCACAAGCTTATACACGTGAAAATTCTCTGTGCGAGATCGGACATCGAGCCCCTTCATGAGACGTTCTGCTTCCCTGAGGTTCTGGCTGCTGCCGATGAGTATTATGCGGCGCGTACGCTCGTCGCCTATAGCAAAAAGTCCTGCAAGTTTCGAAGAGGAGTCCTTCGACATTGCGTTCATATGTCCTTCGAGGAGCTTGGCGTCTGCATAGGCAAGCGAGAATATCTTTATCGTCCTTATGCTGTCGGGCGCATCAAGAGCTCGTATGATGCTGACCGCGCGGTTGAGGAACGCCGCCTTGCCGACCAGCATGACGGAATTGCCGCTTCCCAGAAGAGTTACCTGCACCGCGGGCAATGCCGACTTAAGCGGCGCAACGACGTACCCGACCTTGACATAGCTCAGCGGGACGACCTGCACGGTAAGCGCCTCGCCCGGCTGGATGCTCATATCCCCCTTTATAACAGTGTTGCTCGCGGTAGGGCCCGCACTTAATGGAAGGACCTTGGAATATCCGCCCATGTCCTGCATTGCAAGGTTGTTCATTTCCAGCACGGATAGCAATACCTGTCTGGACTCTTTGATCGATATAGGCTTCGGGGAAACCACCGAGACTTTGCCGCCTACCGCAGGATCCACAAGTATATTCTCGCCGAGGAGCTCCGACATAAAACGTATGAATTTCGACATCTCCAGATCCTTGAAATTCAGCTGAATGCGCCCGGTACTGCGCATCTGGCGCGCGGCCTGAACAAGGTTCTGTTCATCCTGTACATCTTCCGGCGTCTGCGCACGGGCTGACCCTGTAGCTGATATAACAAGCAATAAAATAATAATATAAAGCAGTTTATTCTTTCCAAACATTGACGACCACTCCTTAGGTTAGACCTGAAACAGAATCTGATCATTTATGGAAACGGGAGTTATTTTTGCTTTTACTGCCTGGATCTGCTGCCGTATCGCCGGAGGCTTCTTCATCCTTCCACTTAATGTTATCCGTTCCTGAGGGAATATAAAGTATTATTTTTTCTCCGTCTTTATACTTGACGGTGAGTTCCCTCCATCGTACGTCGCCGAAATCTGTCTCGTTTCTTTTATCTCCGCTTTTGTCGAAATCAAGTTTTCCAAAATTTTCCCCGAGAATATCCTGCTTTTTTTCAACTGTATCCCATGTGATATCCCCGCTCACTCCGAACGATTCAGCTTTCCCAAGTTTTATTTCGGTCTGCAGTGATTGGGCTTCATCCAGTATCATCCGCTTTTTTCTTGCCTCGCCAAGTCCGTTTTGCGCCAAAATAACAAGCTTCAGCGCTGCGACTGCGGTAAAAGCCAGAATTACGACCGCGACCAGAACTTCAATCAGAGTAAAAGCTCCCCGCGCCGAGCGGCGCCTTACAACGCTCATTTTACCTGGTACTTGAGGGACAGAGGTTTCCCATCTCTCTCCACCGTAACGTCAAATCTTGTACCGGACATCAGGGAGTTGACTGCGTTCGCCGCATCGCTGAGGTTTGATATATTCACGCCGTTTATCGCCTTTATGACATCACCCTGTGATACGCCTACAACCCCAAGCACGCTGTCTGGTGCTATTCTCTGAAGCTGCATCCCGCCGCCTTCTGCGGGAACCATCCTCATCTTGCTCAGCTCGTCATAAGGGTCCATAACAAGTTTGTCGACAAGCTCCCTTGGTACAACTCCCTCCTGCCCCTCCGACGCAGGCTTGATCTCCGAGAGATCCGCCCCGCTGCCCTGTTTTCCGCCAGCGGCCGGAGGCGGGGGCGGGGGAGAAGCTGCTTTGCCGCCTGAGAGAGTCAGATAGAGTGGATAGATGTTTCCATTCTGCGACAACAGGACCCGTCCGTAACTTATATCCTCAAGTCTGCTTCCACGGATAACCTGTCCCTTCAGGACCAGGTGTGTTCCTGCGTCGTCTCTTATCCACGCGCCGATCTGCGGCAGAGTGCCTGCGAGAACCAGGGAAGCGGCAGAGTAAGAGCTCTCCTTATCAGCCGCCTGACGCCGGGACGCCCCAAAGGGATTCAATTCAGTGAAGCTATCCATGCCTCTGCCTGTTTTTGCGTTTGCAAACGACGGAGGACGATTTGCAATATCCTCAGCAAGAGAAAATCTTGCGGCAAGCGAAAGCGACATTATTGCCGTCTCTGCCATCAAACATAAGCAGAAAGCTGCCAGCAGTGCCGAAATAAACACAGTGAGCGCAAGGGGGAAAGAACTCGCGCGACCCTCTCTGACATCAGCTTTTTGGCTGAAAAGAGCGATGGCGCGCCTTTGAAGCTTACCGCCGGATCCTTGCACTGCAGGATCTCCGTGCAGTCCGAAAAAATACTTCTTTATGGAAAAGTAAGAAACTTCATGTCTTCCGGCAGACATTATTTTTCCACCTTCCATTCGCCCTCTTTGATCCTGCTTATGGGGATCATTCCTCCGCTGCCGAGCATCTGCAGCGCCCGGTCCATCTCGCCGGGCACTTTTATCATGAGATTTGCATGCTCCATGACGCCTGTCGCTGCTGAAAATTCTATAAAACCCCTTACTGAAAAATTCCCATTTAACTCTATATTACTAATTGATACTTTGTCATCGTCAACTGCGACGTCGGCTTTGCCTTCGGTCCATTCCAGCTTCTGCCTCATAACTGATACCATATCGCCTCTGCCCGTAGAAACAGTGCAGATACGAGATCCGGATAATAAGCTTCGGATAAAGGACGGGGCAATTCGCACCTCGCTTGACGAAAACCTGAACACAGGAAAGTCCGCCTGGATTCCCCTGCAGACAAACTCTTTGTTGAAGATGCCCTCCGCAGAATGGTACTGTACTGAAGCATAGATACCGTTTTCAGCGGCGCGGCCCAGCACCTTGACCATAAGATAGTCACAGACTGCATCAAAAGGAAGGAATATCAGCAGTCCCACGAAAAAGCCGAGGATCCCGCATAGGATAAGAATAGATCTCCTGAATGGCTTCATTGAGCCGCGGCCTCCAGCGCGACCGTCACATTTATAAGCCGTCCCTCTTTGCCGGAAGACATTGCCCTTATTTCAGCAGTCTTAATGGAGAGCCTGTTGCGCAATATAGCCTCAATGAAGTTCGTAAGCTCGTCGGGATAAATGCCGTTCACCTGCAGCACGATTCCGGACGTTCCTGAATTCATCTGGCCAACCCTGTCTTTCAGGCCGAGGGAGTCTATTATGGACGATACAGCCGTAAGAGGTTCTCTTCCAGGTGATGTATCCTGTTTTGGGTATGATTTGATTGTAACTGCCGCGTTCATAATGCTGTCAGTTTCGCCAAGCCGCTCTTTGTTCTGACGGGATATGCCTTTGGCATTCAACAGAAGGATCAAACCAAGAAGCCAGACCAGCAGAGCAAACAAAACAAGTTTCCACAGCCTGTTCGCCTCGGGCATGCTTTTCAGTTCCTGAAAGCTGATCATTGTTTTGCACCCGTAAGCGAGATCGAAAATCGCATGCCTGAGCCCGGGACCTGCTGTACTTCACCGACCTTGGCGGTAAATCCGTTCCTGTTCAGCAAATCACGAAGGGACTGTATTGAGTCCATTGAGCCCGCGAGTCCCTGTATCTCAGTACGCTCTGCGCCATAACGCAATGAGTCCAGCTTCATGCCGGCAGATGAAGGATTATCCTTCCATGCTGCAGAAAAGTTGCTGAGCGTCTGTTCCAGTGTCATCTGTGTGCCGTTGCCCGTCAGCATCTTAAGCTTTCTGTTTACAGACATCAGAGGGCTTCCGCTCTCCTCGCCGAATATCCTCCTGTATATCTGTGCCGGGGCCCTGTCGAAGGATCCTTTATAAATTAAACCCTGAATAAGAGGCATGGCGGAAAACACTACGAACATAACTCCCAGTATAGAAAGAGTCTTAGCGGTCTTAAAGGCGGTATTGAAGAAAGCCTCGGTCTGTTCTGCCATATCAGCGCCGCGACTTGAGAGATCCAGCATGTCAAGGCCTTTTAATGATGCGATGGCAGCCTCCCCGCAAAATTGAACGTCCTTCTGCGAGACATCTCCGTCCCTGAATATCTTTACGGAGTCTATCTTCCTGCCATTAGATTCAGCATACTTCAATACCCACTCTGCAAGCTGTGCCGCACCGCCCTCGCTGTCCGGCATCCAATGGTAGAATATCGGTTCGCCGTCATCAAACCAGATCGCTGACGAGCCCTCGTCGTCACACCAGACTACTATACCGGAGCCGTTGACTTCTGAGACAAAGGCAATAGGGGCAGGCCAGAAGACAGCGGCGGTGCCGATCCTGGATTCCCATTCCGCTATCTCAGATTTCGCAGCTAACCATGCAACGCCCCTTGTAAGATCTGATGTCTGTTCTGTAACCTGCGGGACAAGTATAAGAGAAGTATCACTGTTTCCCAGTACAGGGCGTAAATTTAGCGTCAATGCATCGCGGATACTGCCCTTTTTTCCGAAAGGGAATGAGAATGGATAGGACACAAGAGTTTTAAACGGAATGAGGACTATGGGCGTCTCATTGGAGACATCGGGCTCCGTTCTTACATTTTCAATAGATGACAGCGGATAGATACGGAATTTTCTCACGACCTTTGAACGGTCGTGAGATTTCAAATTGGGATCCATCTC
>JAJFTP010000077.1 GCA_021372895.1 Synergistaceae bacterium | reverse complement strand
GTAAGCGTCAAACCATCCGTACCTATCCCAGATAACATCAAACGTCTAAACTCCCCCGTAACTTAACAGCAAGGGGGAGTTTTCATGTTCGATCACAGCGGCAAACAGATTTATCTGATCTGCGGTCCTACGGATATGCGCAAGGGAACAGACGGCCTGTCCGCTATTGTAAATCTTCAGCATGTCTGTGACTCTTATGAGTCCGCCATGTTCATCTTCTGCAACCGCATTACCGCCCCAAATGCTTCCCCTTGTCGTCTTAATCCTTTCTTCATACTGTGATGATATATTCAAAATGGCAAAAGTCTATAAAAGGTGCCTGATGTTGCTTGTTGCAGTGAAATTTCTAAATTGGGCCGAACAAACAGCAGCAATATTGAATTTGAGAACGGAGAATATCTTCTATGATAAAAGAATGCGGTTTGCGAAAAAGTATAAAGAACAAGACAAAATATGCTGCGCTGTTGTTGCTCTTTTTTCTGTTTTCTTATATTCTGCCGCTTGGAGTCAGAGATCTGGCAGAGCCTGATGAGACGCGCTATGCGGAGATACCGCGTGAGATGATTGCCTCAGGAGACTGGGTAGTCCCTCATTTAAACGGAGTGCGCTACTTTGAAAAACCGGTTATGGGATATTGGGCGAATGCCGTTTCGCTGCTGCTTCTGGGTGATAATAATTTTGCTGTGCGCCTGCCATCAGCTCTGTCTACGGGACTGATGGCCCTTTTGATATACTTGCTGGTCAGGGGTGCCTACCGCCGAAAAAATGACGAAGATGTCGGAGATGATACTTTTTTGGCTATTTTGGCCGCCTTTGTCTTTTTGTCATGTTTGGAGGTTTTCGCTGTCGGCAATACCGCAGTACTTGACAACCTTTTCTCGCTCTTTACTACTGCGTCTGTCTCGGCTTTCTACTTCGCAACTGAAGAGCGGCCTGGCTCCGGAAGGGAAAAATGTCTTCTTGCTCTTGCCGGTATGTCATGCGGGATCGCATTTTTGACCAAGGGTTTTGTCGCTTTTGTTATACCTGTCATAAGTTTTGTTCCTTATCTTATATGGCAGCACCGGTATTTTGACCTGCTGCGGATGAGTTGGCTGCCGGTTTTACTTGCTGTCATTGTGATACTGCCGTGGGGGATCTCGATCAGCTTAAGGGAGCCTGATTTCTGGAGATTTTTTTTCTGGAACGAACATGTCCGCCGTTTTCTCTCCGACAATGCCCAACACAATAGGCCCTTCTGGTTTTTCTTCCTTATTTCTCCAGCCGCGTTTTTCCCATGGTCATTTCTTCTGCCTGCCGGGATCGTCGGAGTCAGGGACAGCATAAAAAAACATGGGGGGCGGGATAGGCTGCTGAAATTCTGTATATGCTGGTTGGTGCTGCCTTTTATGTTTTTCTCCTTTTCCAGAGGGAAATTGCTGACGTATATACTTCCATGTTTTCCTCCTTTCGCTGTGCTCATGTCGATCGGGCTTATGCATGTGTTGAATAAGGATCCGGACAACAGACTATTCAAAGCCGTGACCGCATGCAGCGCAATGCTTTCTGTCGTACTGCTCGTTATATTTTTGTACCTTCAAATATTCGGTTTCAAGGGGTCGTGCGTCTATGAGCAGCCGTGGAAAGCAATGATGGTCGTGACCGGCATTGTATTTTTTATAATGCTGGTTGTCCTGGCATTAAGAAGTCGGACCGTGAAAAATAAAGTCATTTTTTACTCTATGGCGCCGTTGCTTTTTTTCTTTGTGATTCATTATACCGTTCCGGATATTACCGTAGCGGCGGTGTCTCCCGGGGTCATGCTGGAGCGGAGCGGGCGCAACGCAGGCAAATGTGATATTATCATATCTGATGGAGATTCTGTCAGGTCCGTATGCTGGTATTTTCAACGAAACAACGTTTATATGCTTGGAGATGCCGGAGAGCTTGATTACGGGCTGAACTATAAGGAGGCCCGCGGGAAACTGCTTGACAAGCGATATGCAGCGGTGCTTATAAATCAAAACAGAGGCAGGACAGTGCTGATAGCCAGGTCTGAAAACGCCGCCCGGTTGCGCGGACAGCTTCCTGATCCTGTTTTTGAGGATTCGAACGATCCTTCAGGGTATGTCCTGTGGAGATATTGAAAAATCCTGACATCTGATGTTTCTCCTGCTTCTATGATGGATATGATGTCTGTAACGCAGTCTCAGACCAGCTTTTAGCGACGGCCGTGGTACGAGACTCAGGGAGACTCTCTAATGAGAATTTTAATTGTGGATGATGATATCTCGCTTCTGGAACAGGTAGCTCAGATTTTAACCAACCTGCGATACATTGTGGAAACCGCAGCAGACGGAGAGGCGGCTTTGGAGAGATTGTCCGGCACTCCATTTGACGCGGTTATTCTGGATATCATGATGCCTAAAATTGATGGTTTGACAGTCCTTGAATGTGTAAGGAAGGATGGCATAAGTACCCCTGTACTTCTGCTCACAGCAAAGGGAGATGTCGCAGATAGGGTAAGGGGACTCAACCTTGGGGCAGATGACTATATAGCCAAGCCTTTTTCACTGGATGAACTGCTGGCCCGTTTACGCGCTTTGCTTAGGAGATCCGGAGGTCAGTGCGAATCGATATTACATGTTAAGGATATTGAGCTTGACACTGTAAGCCGAAGGGTGACCAGGGGCGGAAGTCAGATCGATCTGACCCCGAGGGAATTTGCAATCTTTGAATTTCTTCTGCATAACAAAAATAGGATAATTTCTCGTTTCAGCCTTGCCGAGCATGTATGGGGAGATGATTTTGACCCATTCAGCATGTCTAATTTCATGGATGTCCATATAAAGAACCTTCGTCAAAAAATAGGTGATTCGGGACAAGGCAAGATCATACGGACGATCCGCAGCGTGGGATACATGATAGGAGATTCCGAAAAATGACGGTCAAGACGAGGATAACATTTTTTATTGTCGCAGCAGGGCTGTCCTCCAGCATATTGTTCTCTTTGGTCGTGTTTTTGGAATTGATAGAGCAGCCGTTTGACCTGCTTGACAGAATATTGCAAGAGGAAGCATACAGAACGGCCGCTATGGTGGCGGAAAAACAGGTGGATCCGGACACCGGTGTTTTGAGTTTTATTTCACGAACTATGGATAAGTATTGGATCGAAATTTATGAACCAGTTACCGGCAAGATCCTTTTCAAATCAGAAATGGCCGAGCATGTAAAACTTCCCTATTTGAAACCGGGCTCAGGTATTATTGTGCGTGCCGTTATCCCTTATACAAAAAACAATATGGATCATGGCGATGGCAAAAGAATAAAGTTCAGGGTCAGGACTTTTCCCATAGAGTTTGACGGGCGTTTTTTCGTTGTGCAGATCGCACGCAGTATGGAAAAATTGGACGATGAGATATGGGATCTTGTCTTCGGCATATTATTAGGGCTTGTTTTTTCCACACTGGTATTGGTTGCCGTAAGCCGCTTCCTGGCCGGCAAGATCCTTCAGCCTATCGCTAGGATGAAAGATTTGGCCCAGGATATAAGTGAAAAAAATCTTGATAAACGCATCCCGAATGGGGAAGGACAAGATGAATTCAGCGAGCTGGCTGTTACTATAAATCATATGCTGGACCGGCTTCAATATTCTTTCGTAAGGCAGAGGAACTTTCTCTTCGATACTTCCCATGAATTAAAAACGCCCCTTAGCACAATTAGGCTTGCCGTCGATGAAATTTCCACATCGGACGGGGAGTCGATCCCGCCTTTAGTGAGGGATAACCTTCTCAGGGTAAAAAACCAGGTATTGCGCATGGAGCGGTTAGTTAAAGACATGCTTGACCTTTCATCCTTGGAGACTCTGACAGCGATCGATCCAAAACCGGTCCAAATTACGGAACTTCTGTCATCGTTGGCCGAGGAATATAAATTTCTGGCCGATGCCCGCAACATTAAAATGGTAATCAGCCTCCGGGAAGGTCTTACTGTTCAGGGAGACGGCGAAAAATTATACCGCGCCTTTTCAAATATCCTTGATAATGCAGTTAAATACAACACAGACGGCGGAGAGATAAAATTGACATGTATCCGATCCGGAGCCGAAGTGACGGTTGCCGTGGCCAACACGGGGCACGGAGTCTCCGCGGATGAAGGGCAAAAAGTGTTCGATCAATTTTATCGTGCTGAAAAATCCAGATCTGTCCGGTTTGGCGGTTCCGGGCTTGGGCTGACAATAGTTAAAAGAATAATAGACCTTCATTGCGGCACGGTGAGGTTTGAAAGCTGCCGGGAGGGATGGACGACAGTAACCGTCTCTCTCCCTATGCACACACGGCAAAGTTGATATATTATATAGATCATGCCTGACACGGACTGTGGGTTATAGCCAGTTCAACTTTGAGGAGGATAAAGATATGAGAGAGACGGAAGGACGTTCCCAAATAGATTTCAGCGTAATACGCAAAGAGGAGCAATCCAGGAGCGAGTGGAGCGGAGGAACGACAACTCAGCTTGCAATATATCCTGCCGATTCAGACTATAAACTTCGTACTTTTAAATGGCGTATCAGCACCGCAAGGGTGGATTCAGATGAATCGACATTTACACCTTTGCCTGGGATCCACAGGTATCTTATGATACTTGACGGGAGCATAAAGCTGATCCATGAAGGCCGCGGGGAGCTTGAGATGAAGCCGTTCGCAAAGGATGAGTTTGAAGGGGACTGGACCACAAAATCAATAGGCAGATGTACAGACTTCAACCTCATGACAAAGCAGGGTGAATTCTGCGGCGCACTTGATGTCATATCACCCGATAAAGCAAACTGCATTCCCATATTTGAGCATATATCCCAGTCGCCCGGGGCCTGGGAGGCAATATACTGCCTTGTCCCTGAGCTGGACATCACGATAGAGAGCGACGGGACCAAATCAGACATCTCTCTGCGGAACGGAGATTTTCTGCTGCTTCACCGCCCGCAGACCGCGAGCGGCCATGTCTCTCTCTCAGTGCGGGGTGTATTTTCTTCGGTACCGGCAGTTCGTGCCGCTGTGTGGCGTGCAGCTGGCAGATGAAGACGATATCCACACAGGCACGGACTGTATCGGCTATTTATCTCTTCTTGAAAATGCTACTGGTCCATAACTGAGCTGTATATTGTGAATCCTCCGCTCAGGCTGTAACAGTCGAATCCGTGACCGGAGAGCATCCTGCACGCGACGTAGCTCTTCATGCCTGATTTGCAGTGCACATAGACAGGTTTGCTCTTGTCCAGATGAGCTATCTCACTGCGGAGCTTCTCAAGGGGAATGCGCACAAAGCCTTTTATTGACCCCGGCGCCGCCTCCATGTCGTTGCGCACATCGAGCAGGGTCACGCTCCCATCTCTGGGAAGAGCGTCCACTTCGTTCCAGTGGAACTGTTTTACTTTGCCTGTTATCAGGTTTTCTATGGCATAGCCGGCGAAATTTGCCAGCTCTTTGGCTGAGCCGAACGGAGGGGCATAACAGAGCTCAAGCTCCGTTAGGTCCGATGCGCATGCGCCAAGGCGGATCGCCGCAGCAAAGATATCGCATCTCTTGTCCACCCCTTCGAAGCCGGTCAGCTGTGCTCCAAGGATTTTCCCGTCCTTTCTGTTGAAAATGACCTTTGCCAGCATCTCAGTCCATCCGGGGAAATATCTGGCGTTGGAAGGGTGGAGGAAATAAATTTTATCATAGTCGATTTTGTTCTGGAGAGCGTCTCTTTCATTGATCCCGGTGCAGCATACAGTCATGTCAAAGATCCTCAGGATCGCTGTTCCCTGAGTGCCCTTGTACTCGCTTTTGATCCCGCAGATGTTGTCCGCGGCGATCCGTCCCTGCTTATTGGCTGGTGAGCCCAGCGGAATAAAAGCAGGCGTCTTCAGAACAAAATTTTCAACCTGTATGGCATCTCCGGCTGCGAATATATCAGGGTCGGACGTCTGCATATACTTGCTTACGATTATGCAGCCCCGTTTATCCAGGTCAAGGCCGCAGTCCTTCGCTATAGCTGTATCCGGTCGGACACCAACGGCCATGATGACCGCGTCTGTCTTGATAGATCCGTTGTCCAGGATAATGTTCAGGTCTGAAGATGTTTTTTCTATGCTCCTTACCCCGTTTTTAAGGACGACGCTGATGCCTTTGCTTACAACGTATTTATGCACACTTGCCGCCATATCGTAATCAAGAGGAACTATGAGGTGGTCAGTCAATTCGATTATAGTGACATCCATTCCGGCCTTTTTAAGGTTTTCGGCCATCTCAACTCCTATATAGCCCCCGCCTACGACAACGGCACGCTTCGCCTGCTTTTCCGCGATGTATTGTTTTATTTCTTCCGCGTCTGGAATGGTTCTGAGGGTAAAGACTCCAGGCAGATCCACACCGGGAAGAGGCGGTTTTACAGGTCTGGCTCCGGTCGAAAGGATAAGTTTGTCATATCTCTCCTGATATTCCCTGCCGTTCTTCATGTCTTTCACAGTTACGGATTTATTATCCCTGTCTATCGATAAAACATCGTTCTCCGTGCGCACATCTACATTGAATCTTGCGCGGAATACCTCCGGTGTGACTATTGTCAGGGATGTCTCATTCTTTATTTCACCGCCAAGATAATACGGCAGTCCGCAGTTGGCAAAAGAGATATATTTGCCGCGTTCCATCATCACGATCTCCAGACTCTCGTCAAGCCTGCGCAGCCTGGCTGCAGCTGTGGCTCCTCCTGCAACTCCGCCTACGATTATAACTTTCATCCGTATTCCTCCTCGTATTTTGATATAAATAAAACCTGACAAATTGCCGGTGTCTGTCCAAAGGATTAGAAGGAGTCAGTATTGGATATAAATGGATCGGAGCAGCATAGTATAACCAATAATATTATATATCATGGATTGGTAAGATCCAGGGATAGGAAAGTGCAGGATAACACCAACATCTGTTTTTGCCGGCGGTTTCTCTTTAACGCCGGTAAAAACAGATAAGCCGGAGTCCCGTGGTGGCGACCCGGCCGGTATTCCTAATGCGGGTAAAATCTTTTCATGACACTCAGTATATTAGCTGTCAATATCGCTTTAAAAAAGGCTGTGTAAGCCTTATCCATTTTTCAGGAGTTTATTAAAAACTCCTTTAGGATCACTTATAAGGAGTATGATCATCCACACGAAAAGACCGAGGAGAACGGCACAGACTCCCAGCAGCGCTGCATCCAGAGTTATTTCGAAAAATTCTCCGCCTTTGATCAAATATGCCATCACATGGTCGACGGACCACATAAGCGTGGCCCCCCAAAAGATAAAACTTAGCAAGCTCAGTTTATATTTATCTTCCGGGGCATTAACATACCATATGACAGTTGCAATTATAGCTGCGAATGCAGTAATTATAAAATACATAGCCCCTCTTCATCATTAAGCTTTATTTTTTACTGAAGCAGAAACAGCTTTAGCTTTTTGATCTGCAATAGAGACCATCATCAACCATACAATAGTTACAAATATTGCCATCCCTGTGCCGACTGTTGCGATCTCGTGAAACATCGGGCCTATGTCAGCCGGGTTGTTCATTGCCGTTAAAAAAGGCTGC
>JAJFTP010000076.1 GCA_021372895.1 Synergistaceae bacterium | reverse complement strand
GGAATGTCCGCTATCAGATCCTCTATCGAGTCCACGCCGATATACTTCAGCATCTCATCCTGGACCTCAGGCAGAGAGTTCGGAATATACGGGTACACCTTCTTGCCCATTTCATTACCCCCAAATAAAAAATTTAAAAATACTGTCCAAAAACCCCACCGGTGAAAAAATCACGCCGACCGGTCACGAAGCAGATGTCGCATATAACCGCCGTTTTAAGCGATGCCGCCGCCATCAACGACAAGACTGCTTCCTGTGACCCAAGGAGTCATATTGCTGCAGAGGAAGAATACGCACATGGCAACATCCTGAGGGGTACCAAGGCGCGCGATAGGACGCTTTGCGCATTCTTCCTTATACTTTTCGTCATAAACGCCGCCAAGCTGCTCACACTCGCTCTTAAGCATCGGAGTGTCTATGTCTCCGGGACACACACAGTTGACATTGATATTATCCGGGCCGTGGTCTATGGCCATAGCCCGAGTCATGTTCCACACGCCGGCCTTTGCCGCGCAGTAGGACACGGCATGATCTCCGCCCTTCAGCGCCCATCCCGAACCGATGTTGACTATCTTGCCGCCTCTGGCACGTTTCATGTGAGGTACTACATGCTTGCTCATAAGAAAGACGCTCTTGAGCGTCACGTTGATTGCCAGATCCCAGTCAGACTCCGTTAAAGTCTCCACCGTATGGCGGCGTGCAACTCCGGCACAGTTCACCAGTATGTCTATGCGGCCGAATCTTTCAGCAGCAGCATCGGCAACGGCTTTGCAGTCAGCTTCCTTTGTTACGTCACACTTGATAAAAACAGCCTTGTTTCCGGCACATGTTATTTCCTTTACCACATTTCCGGCAAGGTTTTCATTGATGTCCGCAATAACGACCGTTACCCCGGCGCTTGAAAAAAAACGCGCGATCCCCGCACCGATCCCGGATGCAGCTCCGGTTACTATCGCCGTCTTGCCGGCCATGCCGCAAAGTTCGTTCAAGTCAAGCATCCCAGTCACTCCTTATAAAGTTGGCAAGTTTTAAGATTTATGGTATACAGTGGATACATTTATTAAATCCTTTATATATCATACTCATTTCCGTGTCAAGAGTTTCCTCTTGCAAGTTTTGCCAATTCTGTATATATTTCTTATATCGCGGAAAAACAGGGGGAGCTGAACATTTATGAGCACGTCGCACGCACCGGTCAGGACGACTGCAGACTATGTATATCAACAGATACGCAGAAAGATATTTGAGAAAAAACTTCAGAGCGGGCAGCGCCTGCCTGAAATTGCCGTAGCAAAGGAATTTGAAGTGAGCAGGACCCCTGTGCGCGAGGCATTGAGGCGACTTGAGAACGAGGGGCTTGTTCAAATAATGCCCGGATGGGGCGCATGCCTCGCCTCACCGACAAAACAGGAGATAGTCGACACTTACGAGGTGCGCGAAAATCTGGAGGTCATGGCGATAAGGAAGGCATCTCACATCATAACGCCTCTGCAGCTCTGCCGCCTCCAGGAACAGATAGACGCGGAAAGGAAGACCTTTTCCGACAAAGATCTTGAAGCATATCTAAACGTCAACGACGCGTTCCACATCATAATTGCAGAGTCCTCCGGCAACGGCACACTCGCAAACTATGTAAGAAATATTTTATCGCGCACATACGTACAGATGATATTTTTTGAATCATTCTTCGACTTCGACACAAACCCCAGCCTTGAGGAACACATAGATATCCTTGCCGCCCTTGAAAAACACGACGAAGAGGAATGCGTCAGACTTCTGCACGACCACCTGAAGCTTTCGATGGAGGCGCTGAAGACTCAATAAAAAATCGCACCAGGCGCGGCACGGGCACGCTTACGCAGTTATCATAATATTGTGTGTTTTTTATTCTTGGGCTTTTCTTCATATAACGAAGCGGCAGATCCTCCGCATGCCCAACGGCATAGGGGCGGGTCTGCCGCTTTATTACGTCATATCTGCTGTATGTGAAAACCGTATCCGGCTAATAGGCGGCCTTGCCTTTCGCAACTATGAAAGAATCGATGGGGTTGACATTCTTCTCCTTGTGGGTCTGACGCCATGTCTTTATCGGCATCCCCCATATTTTTATGAACCCTACCGAGGCGGACTGGTCAAATATGTCCCCGGCCGAATATGTTGCGAGCGCCTTGCTATAGACGGAGTTATCGGATTTCATGCCGTTGACGATACCGTTGCCCTTGTAGAATTTCATCCTGACCGTGCCATTGACAGACTTCTGCGTCGAATCCATGAAAGCCTGGACGGCCTCCATAAGCGGTGAGAACCAGTAGCCTTCGTATGTCATCTCCGCAAACCTTACTTCAAGCTCCTTCTTTGTCCTCAGTGTTTCCTTTGACAGTGTAATGGTCTCGAGTTTCTTGTGCGCTTCAATGAGCGCCAGTGCTCCGGGGCATTCGTAGACCTCACGGCTCTTGAACCCCACAAGCCTGTCCTCCACCATGTCAATCCTGCCATATCCGGCCTTGCCTGCGGTCTTGTTCATAATGTCTATCAGCTCTATACTGCCCATCTTTTTGCCGTTTATGGCAACCGGCAGCCCGTTTTCAAACGTTATCTCCACAGTTACTTCTTCATCTGGCGCATCCTTCGGGTCCGCAGTGAGCGCATAAGCGTCCTTGGGCGGTTCATTCCAAGGATCCTCAAGGATACCGCATTCTATCGAGCGCCCCCAGAGGTTGTCGTCGATGCTGTAGGGACTCTTGCGCGTAGTCGGGACCGGGACGTTGTGCGCGGCGGCATAGTCCATCTCTTCTTCCCTCGTAAAGCCCCAGTCGCGGACCGGCGCCAGCACTTCGATGTCCGGGTTCAGCGCGTTGCAGCATACTTCGATACGCACCTGATCCTGTCCCTTTCCGGTACAGCCGTGTGCGACGGCCGCTGCCCCCTCTTTCTCAGCGCACCAGATAAGTGCCTGTGCTATCATCGGGCGGGAAAGGGCTGAGTTGAGAGGATATACCCCCTGATAGACGGCATTGGATTTCAGCGCGGGCCACACGAATGTATCGATGAAGGCCTCACGAAGGTCTATTACGTATGCCTTGACTGCGCCTGCCGCATAAGCCTTTGCCTTGATCTCCTCAAGGTTGTCAGCCTGCTGCCCCACATTCATAGTAAGCGTCACAACTTCGTATCCCTGATCATGCAGCCATGGGATCGCCACCGATGTATCAAGACCTCCGCTGTATGCCAATACTACCTTGCCTTTTTTTTCTGCTGTCATTTGAAACTCCTCCTTAAAAATATATTCATAAATTTGTTTTGGGTGCCTGTCCGCTCAAAAACACAAAAAAGAAAGCCCGCCACTCTTCAGTAAAGAAGAGGGACGAGCTTATCACCCGCGGTACCACCCTCGTTGGCACATCCGTGCCCACTTGGTTAGTTTATTTTCGGAAAACTTCCGGAACTCCTACTTGACGCCGCCGTCTTTCTTCGGAATTCTGCTCAGGGGTGCGAGAATTACGATCCTACCTGCGAAAAGTGCTTTCAGCCGATGGCACTTTATCTCTGTCGCCGAGCAATCGAACCATTGTCCCGTCATCGCATCTGTCAATATGCGCAACACGGTCAATTCGTCGTATACGTCGTGCTCGAACAACAGCGGTAAAATTCACAATTCAGGCCTCCTTTTGATTCTCCTGTTTTAAAAAGTTGAGTGATATTTTATCACGCAAGCTCTAATTGTCAACTAAGTCCGGGAATTTTTTTTGAATCATTTTTTCGATAAATGATTCCATCCCCGCCTCTTTGCACTCCATGTAAGTTTCAAAGCTGGTCATCTCCATATGCACAGGCGTTATGGAAACATAGTCGTTGGCTACCGCCCAGACATCCGTGCCATCCGTCATATCGTCCTCTATGTTCCCGCCTATCCAGTACGCTTTCGCACCGGAAGGCGCCGTTACCGGCCTTACCTTGTCCACATAACGCCTGACGCCCTTTCTTGTGATTAGGGTGCCCCTGATGGCGTCAAGGGGCATATTGGGGACATTGACGTTGTACAACACCCCGGAAGGAATGGGGTTGTCCTTCACCCAGTCAAGCAACGTCATTAACACATCTGCAGCCGTCTCGTTGAATATATTTTTAGCTCCGGAGCTCATAACAAGGGAAAGGGCTATTGACGGGATGCCGAAGATAACTCCCTCCATAGCCGCACAGACCGTCCCGGAGTAAGTTAGGTCATCTCCAAGGTTGGGGCCCTGGTTTATGCCTGAAATGACCATTTCAGGTCTGAATCCCAGCATGTCGATAGCCAGGACGACACAGTCTGTGGGGGTACCGTCACATGCCTTGGCGGTAAAATCGGCCGAGAGAAAACGCCTGTCGACATCTTTTATATGCAGGGGCCTGTCAAGCGTCATTGCATGACCGCAACCGCTGCGCTCCCGGTCAGGGGCCACCAGAAGAACGTTGTGCCCCGCGTCAGTGAGATGCCTGGCAGCCGTCTGTATGCCTATGGAGTAAACTCCGTCGTCGTTTGTAAGCAGAATGTCCATTATATTTACCGGCTAAAGGATGATGCTGAGTATCAGTGTCATAATAGGACGCATGAGGATCGGAAGTACGCCGAATGCCATAAGTCCGAGAAGTATGAACATTCCATAACGTTCAAGCGTGTAATAGATATTCATATATTTGTACGGGAGGAACACATACAGAATACGTGAACCGTCAAGCGGCGGTATCGGGATAAGGTTGAACGCCGCAAGGCCCGCGTTCATGTATATCATTATCAGTATAAACTGCTGCGCACCGTAGCTCTGAAAGAGCGCAGGGAAAAATCTCACAAGCTGGGCGCATACAAAAGCTGTCAGGATATTACCCGCCGCACCCGCAAGACTCACGATCACCATGTCGCGCCTTGGATGCTTGAAGTATCCGGGATTGATGGGGACAGGCTTTGCCCAGCCGAAACGGAACAGCAGAAGACAGAGCGCGCCTACGGGATCAAGGTGGTGCATAGGGTTCATACTCAGCCTGCCATCCAGCTTTGCCGTGGGGTCGCCGAGTTTCATAGCGGCATAGCCATGGCAGTATTCATGAAATGTTATGGCCCAGAGAACTGCCGGAAGGCTTAGCAGCAGCTCCGCCAGGCGCGCGGTCATATCGCCTCCGCCTAAAAACATCAAAAATCACATCCTTATCTGATTGGTCAAAACCAACAAAGGGTATTTTATCACGAGAGAAGCGCTATTCCGTAACTTAATTTACTCATCCCGAACTCCGCGCCACTCCCAGTATACGCCGATACGTCCGCTCCGAACGGATACTGATGCCTCCATTCCGCCTTCAAGCCTGTTGCTGATGCTGTAAGGGTCCCGATATTCAAGGGTGACGTCACTCAAAGGCCAGCGCACTCCGGTGACGGAGACGCCGCCGCATTCCTCAGAAAACGGGATTATGGAGACAGCCTCCGGAATTTTATCAAACATAAGCCCAAGCGAATCAGGACCGCTCAGAAAAAACATCCCCTCTCTGTCATCGGCCATGCCGACAGGCACATATCTGTCCGACCTGTGCAGAAATGAGACGACAGTGCTCCATAAATGGTCAAACCGCCCTCCGAAACAGCCGGTAAGGAAGACCGGCACCTTCTTTTCTCCTGATTTTTGTGAGATGAGATCAAGAGAGAGCTGAAAATCGGTAAGATCCTTATCCCTGTCATACTC
>JAJFTP010000075.1 GCA_021372895.1 Synergistaceae bacterium | reverse complement strand
CTAAAATATTGAAGTTGCTGGATTCCCGATCTCGAAACGCACTCGAAATAGTTCAGTCACTATGGTGATTTGTTATGTCCCTCTTTCGAGGAACAGTGTCCTTCCTGATCAAAAGCATGCGGGAAAGACGGTGGGAAAGTTGAGATTTTTAATTTTTTATATATTGCAGTGGCGTAAAATTCTCATTACCGCTCCTCTCTCAGTTCAAGGAGATTCGGCAGCACCAAACTTTTCCCAAGCCTGCGCCGCGTTGCGCATAGCAGGAGGTTCGCAAGCAGCAAAGAGACCGTGATAGGCCCGACTCCTCCCGGCACCGGACTTAACGCCTCGACTTCACCGTCTGCTCCTGGGGCGACATCTCCCACAAGCCTGCCGTCCTTTGTAACGTTTGTACCAACGTCTATGACCCATGCATGGCTCGAAAATTCGTGCAGCTTAAAGATACCTGCGGAACCTGCCGCCACAATTGCCACATCCGCTTGCTTAAGCGTATCGCGAAGATGCTCCGGAGATGTGCGCGTATGGCATATAGTAACAGTGGCATGCCTATGCATCAGCATAAGGGCCGCGGCGCGCCCTACATTGGGGCTTCTTCCTACAACCGCGCACCTTTGCTTCTCAAAACGATCTTTCCCGTACCACTCAAGCAGTGAGAGCGCCGCCCATGCAGTGCACGGCAGAGGTATATCCTTCTTGCCAAGATACAGGCGTCCTAAGTTTTCAGGGTGTACTCCCTCCACATCCTTATATGAAGGCAGACCGTCCAGTATTTCTTCAACGGACCAATCTGCTGGAAAAGGCCTTTGAAGTATTATGCCGTCTACGTTTGGATCGCGTCCCATAGCCGCCAGAGTTTTGAGAAATTTTTCCTTTGGTATGTTTAAGTCAAATTTCTCAAGGCGCGCCGCCATGCCAACGCTCTCGCATGCCTTCAGCTGGCTCCTTATATACCGCTCTGATGCGGGATTATCTCCGACCTGCACGGTAACTATCCCGGGTCTCCAGCCATGCCGCTCATTAAGATCCGAAACAGATGCCGCGACCCATTCCCTTATTTTTTTCGAAGGCTCTCTACCGTCAAGGATCATCGTCATAACATCCGATATCCTTTAGTGATGATGCTTATGCAAGTCAGCGGGCAGATCGAAGCTGTACCCTTTTTTCTCTTCTTTTGCTACAGTTGTGGGCGGTGTAAACTTTTCCCCCGCAAGAACTGCACGTACCTCCGGCAATGACATCCCGTGCTCCTCTGCGATCCTGCGCAGGTCGTCAAACTCCGGCATCTGTTTTAAGATTTTGCCGCATGAGAGCGCTGATTTGATCCTTACCTCTCCAAGAGACGTCATGAATGTATCGATGCTTCGCGCCAGAGTAGTTCTGCTGACACAAGAGCTCCTGACACCTAGCGTCGTCGTCTCCCGCAGAATTATGGCGGCAAGCCGGTCCTTATCTGGTTTATTTCCAAGGCAACACAGCTTTATACCGGGACGGTCCTTCTTCATCTGTATCTGCTCAAACCACACGTCAAGCGCTCCAGCGGCAAAGAGCCTTTCCATCGAAACCGAAAGATCCTGCGGGATCATGTCGTCTATATTGGCCGACAACACTACGCACTGATCGTGACCATAATCTCTGGAGTCGGAAAGAAGAGTTGCCCTGAGAAGGTTCGGCAATTCCCCGTCTCTGTATCCCAGACCTATTCCTATGCTCTGGATCTTTCCGGATGGCATCTGCGACGTTCCTCCCGCAAGAGTTTTCACAAGTACCGCACCTGTGGGCGTTACCCGCTCCATTGGATCTCCTGATGAATAGACATCCATGCCCTTCAGGAGCTCAGCTGTGGCAGGCGCCGGAACCGGAAGCATCCCGTGCTCGCACTTTACCATGCCTGATCCGACATTTAAACTCGAAAACCTGACATGCGGCCAGCCTATATGTTCAAGCATAATCATTGCGCCTGTTATATCTATTATAGAGTCAACGGCGCCTACCTCATGAAAATGCACGTGGTCTACCGGTTCGCCGTGTACCTTTGCCTCTGCCTCTGCGAGCATCGCAAAAGCACTCATCGTCTCAGACTTCACTTTATCCGAAAGCGTGCTTTGCTCAATTATTTCTGCTATATCACTGAGATGCCTGTGTCGGTGGCCTTCTTGCTGCAAAACCTCAAAACGTAAGCCGCAGATACCGCCGCGGCTGCTGCGTGAAATTTTAAGCTCATATCCTTCCAATGGTAGTTTTCCCAGCTCTTTGCGTAAATAAGCTTCCCCGTCCGTCGTCATATCAATAAGTGAAGAAAGAAACATATCGCCGGAAAGCCCGGCAAAGCAGTCCATAAAAAGGATCCTATCCGGATCCATGCCACAGAAACCCATATAATCAGCTCCTTGTATGATGGTTATCCTTATTTTATCTTATTTTAGGCATTTTACGATGGAATATTTGTTGATTAATATTGTATACTTTAAACTATAGATAAGGCATATTTTGATTTTAGGGGAGATTAAGATGAAAAAAATATTTAAGATGCTCTTGGTAGTTGTACTGGTAGCTTTTTCTGCCGGTTCAGCATTTGCGGCTACCTTTTCGTTGAACGTTGATTCGCTTACGTTCAATGCGGATGACAAACAGGATATTATTGGAGCCGGAACGCTACAGACAGCCGATGGAACGACTGATGCGTCTTTTACGCTTAAGGTTAGCGGTTCGCATGCAATAAAGGATATTTCACTGACCAATGAGACAACCGGCAAGGCCTGGAGCACATCCCCGTCAGGAACTACAGGACTGCTCCTCGTAAAGGATTCGGAAGGCAAGGCTCTGAACACTTCGGGGAGTTTGCCTATTTTACCGGTACTGCGAGGAACTGAGTTTAAACTTTACATCAATGATGCTTCGGGATCGATCCCGAGGGATTCCACATTTGCAGTTAGCGTCACATTGGTCGACAGAAGTGTCATTACGGGCAAGACTGCGGTTAATTCGTCTGCACCTGTAGAACAGGCAACTTTAACTTCAAACGGCGACGGGATCATTGATCTTGTAACCAGCGGCCTCAGTGGACAAGACTTGGCCAACGGCGGCGAAAAGGTCGGTGCGGATGGGAAAAATGATTTTCAGTTAGATGTGAAACTCAACTTCCATTACGCGACGATCAGAGGAATAAAGCTTAAAGCCGTATCAGGAAGAAAAAACGCTGAATGGGACACCATGTCCGGCAACAAACTGCCTATCATAACTGTCGTCGACAGCAACAACAACATCATTAACAAGACAAATGGCAGCGTTGAGTTTACGGTAAAAGGCACTTCATCCTATATTCTGCTAGTTCAGGATACAGAGAGAATCCTCTCTGCTTCTGACGTAAAAGCAAAACTCACCATCAGCCTATCCGACGGCCGCATGTTTGAAAGAGATGCGGTAAGGGGCCAGGCAATATCGGTAAATGACTCCCTCTCCGTTGAATACAAGGGTGCGGGCAAGTACGATTTCGTCGGTAACAGCGAAAAGATAGAATCAAATTTTAACGCAGACAGACAGATAGACATAACACTCAACACAGAAGGAACCATTACAGGCATAAGAGTACAGGACACGAAAAGCGGCAAAGTATGGGACACTGCAGCCGGCAACAGCAATCCGCTCATAGCGGTTACAAATGAAAAAGGCGAAAGGCAGAACAGGACTGACGGATCTGTTTCCCTGCCTGTCATAGGCAGCAAAACCTTAACTCTTTGGATAGACGAAGAAAATAACAAACGTTCCGGCCCGTATAATGTTACGCTGGTACTTTCAAACGGACAGGTACTTGAATCATCTACGGCCAAGAGGACCGATCCGAACACATCAAATATAACAAAAACCGACCGTGCTGTCAGATTCATATCTGCAAAACCTGCTCTTGTCAATGTAGACGTTGCAGGAAAAAATAAAAAGAGAAGCGCGAACGGGTATAAGGATACGGCTTTGAATGTAGAGATTACCGGAAATGGCAAAATCACGGCCATGCTTCTGACAGACACATCAGGCAAGGGCTGGGACACTCTCACAGACAACAACGGCAGATGGCTCCTTTGCGTCCGGGAAGGCAACAGATTGCTCAACTCAGCCAACGGAAAAGTCAATTTCTCCGTCAACGGCACCAAGAGATATCAACTGCTGATGCAGGATAACGGAATACTGTCAAGAAGGAATGGCAAACTGATCCTCTCGATCACATGGGGAGACGGACATGTTACACAGTCAACCCTCTCCTGGTAGATACACAGGACAGACTTATAGCGGTGAGTCTCTCATATTAATGTTCCAGAGCAAATAGTCTGTCGCAAGAGCCGAGACCATCACATAAATTGTGTAAACCTCCTGAAAGGTGCAAGATAGAGAGCACAGATCAGGAGGTTTCATTGCCCTATTTCAAAAGCCTCGTTTTGCACCTGTTAGGACCTTACATAAAATCTAGGACAGTCCCCTGCCGCTATACCCACACCAGCATCGCCATCCCCGGCGCTATCAGGTCTGTAAATCTGCCTGCAGTGGAAGTACGCCTTTCTGACATCAACAACAGAGAGGACTTCCGGAAGATCTCATTCACGGCCTCCGCCTGCATTGCCACCGTTGCCGGCAAGGGATTTTGATTCCTACACAGACGCAGTAGAGATATTCCTGGCCTGGATAGCCGGTGCGTAGTGCGCAGGCAATTAATTGGGCAATATTTGATCACCGATTTGATTTTATGCCCTGATCATCCTCGCAGTAAGGAGGATCTTTACTTCAAAATTTTCTTTACCAGTCTTAATGCTTTAGACGAGTAGGGCGGATAAAGCATATCAAGCTTAATTAAATCCGACTTTTCGAGAATGGCTTTCTGATGGGAGAATGTTTTGAATCCATGGATCCCATGATAGTTTCCCATCCCTGAACTCCCGACCCCGCCAAAGGGCAGGCAGATATTGCTTAGGTGAAGGAGTGTGCCGTTTATTGTTCCTCCCCCGAAAGAGATGTTTTTAATGACCTTCTCCTTTATCAGTGGGTTTTGGGTAAAAAGGTACAAGGCAAGTGGTTTGTCGCCTTTCTGGATGGGTGATACCACCTCTTCGTCGAATTCACTGGCGGAAAAGCTCATGACGGGAAGGATCGGCCCAAAGATCTCCTCTTCCATAATGCTCTCGCCCCATGAAACATGATCGATCACCGTAGGAGCTATGTACTTTTCCGATCCTAAGGATTTACCTCCGATAACGATGCGGTCAGAGTATTCCTGCAAAAAGCGGTCAATGCGCTTCCAGTGCGTTTCGGTCGCCATCCTGCCGTAATCCCCGCTCTTCGATGGATCAGCACCGTAAAAGGTATGGATGGACCTTTCAATTTCGGAAATCAGAGAAGGCTTTATTTTTTCATCCACAAGCAGATGATCAGGGGCGACACAAGTCTGTCCTGCATTTAAAAACTTTCCCCATACAATCTTCTCAGCCGCTTCCCTGACGTTTGCATCTTCAGCAACAATAACTGGGGATTTACCTCCCAGTTCCAGAGTGACGGGAGTGAGGTTTTTTGAGGCTGCTTCCATGACGATCTTTCCGACCCTCCGGCTTCCGGTAAAAAAGATACAATCAAATCTCTCTTCCAGCAGCCGCGCGGTCTGGTCAGCGTCACCCTCAACGACATGGATGAAATTTTCCGGGAAAGTTTGATTTATCATCTTCATGATCACAGAGGAGACATTCGGAGTGAGTTCGGACGGTTTCACAACCGCTGTATTTCCTGCGGCTGCGGCTTCTGCCAGCGGTTCCACTGTCAGTTGGAAGGGATAGTTGAAGGCGCCAATGATAAGCGAGACCCCGTATGACTCATTGACAATATAGCTTTTAGATCCTGTAAGATAGATGGGATTTTTGACTTTTTGCGGCGTCATCCATTTTTTCAGGTTCTTTTTAATGTTCTTTATGCTGCTTAATACAAACCCGATCTCTGTTGAATAGACCTCAAATTCACTTTTTCTAAGGTCTTTCCAAAAGGCAACACAAAGCTCCTCTTCGTGATCTCTTATCGCACTTTCGAGCAATTCGAGCTGAAAGATACGAAATTCATAGTTTTTCGTCTCGTTGGTGTAGAAAAATTGCCTCTGTTTGTTGATCAATTCATCGTAGCTCAGCATTCTGCCTTTCTTTGCACCTCCGCTGAAGACCGTTTCGTTTGTATGCATATTATGCCATAATCTTTCCTGTTTGATTTGTCTTCTGTGAAGCAAAGATCCGGTTATAAAATCGTCACCTTCTGCCCAACGGATAAAGGTACTGTTATAGCCTTTGTGCTAATATATTCAGGCATGGGTCGCATGCTTAAGCCAAACGGAGGTAATTAAAATGAACTGCATAAGGGTGAACATAAATGACAATGTGGTCACTGTGATAAAGGACGTCACGACAGACGAAGAGCTTGAAGGGAAAGGCGTTCCTGGCGGCATAAAATCATTATCCTGCCTTAACATGGGTCATAAGGCTGCGGTGGAGGAGATACGCTCGGGCGAAAAGGTCATAAAGTACGGCGAAGTGATAGGGTATGCAAGCCAAATGATAAAACAGGGCGAACATGTGCATGTACATAATATTGTCAGCGGAAGAGGAAGAGGAGACCTCGAATGAAGTTCATGGGATACAGAAGGCCTGACGGAAGTGTCGGGGTACGGAACCATGTGCTTGTTCTCTCATCTGTTGTATGTGCCAACCATGTGTCGCAGAAGATCGCCGAGGCTATGCCCGGGACGGCGGCCTTCTGCCACAGCAGCGGATGCGGACAGCTCGGCGCAGACAAGGAGCAGACACAGAGGACGCTTGATGGCATAGCAATGAACCCCAACATTGCAGCAGTGCTTGTGGTAAGCCTGGGGTGCGAGGGATCGTCAGCCGAGCGTATGGTGGAAAAGATGAAGGGTTCCGGCCGTCCCGCCGCATTTGTGAGGATCCAGGAATGCGGCGGGACAACAGCTACCGTTAACGCCGGCATAGAGATCGTCCGAAACATGCATGAGAAATGCATGGGGCAAAAGAGAGAGGAGTCAGACATTTGCGGTCTCTCAGTCTCGCTCGAGTGCGGCGGATCCGACGCTACCTCCGGGATCAGCGCGAATCCGCTTGTAGGCTGGGTCTCAGACAGGCTGATAAGCCTGGGGGCCAGGGTCATATTGTCCGAGACCACGGAAATGATAGGCGCTGAACATATACTATCCGCCCGTGCCGCAACTCCTGAAATCGGAGAAAGAGTGGTCAGGATCGTCAGGGATGTAGAAGGGAGCGCGAATTTGATGCACGTTGATCTGAGGGGAACTCAGCCTACTCCGGGGAATATCGAGGGAGGACTTTCCACGATAGAGGAAAAATCAATGGGCTGCCTTGCAAAGGCCGGGACTTCCAAAATCGCGGAGGTGGTACGCTATGGCGAGATCCCGTCGTCGAAGGGACTTGTGATAATGGATACTCCGGGTTTCGATGTCGAGTCCGTAACGGGGATGGTTGCCGGAGGTTCTCATGTCGTCCTCTTCACCACAGGCAGGGGAACGCCGGTGGGATCTCCCCTGGCCCCCGTGATAAAGATAACCGGCAATCCGAACGTGGCTTTGTGGATGAAGGAGAACATTGATTTTGACGCAAGTCCGGTAACGCTAGGGAATGAATCCCTCGAAAGCGCGGGGGAAAAGCTATTCCAAAAGCTGATCTCAGTAGTCTCCGGCGAACAGACATCCTCGGAGATACTAGGTCATTCGGAGACCGGCATAACCCGCATCGGCCCAAGCCTGTAAGATTATTACCGGTGGGTTTATAGGGTCTGGTTTATGTGTTAGACTCTCTTATTGCAGGAGAATGAAGAACATCAATATGTAAATGAAAGAAGTTTTTGTCATGTCTATGTCAGAAGAAAAAAGGGCAAAACTGAAGGACCTTCGCCGACAGCTGATACTGGAGACATCCTTGGTGCTCTTTCTGGAAAAGGGCTTCAAGAATACGACCGTCCAGGATATTGCCGATGCCGCAGGCATTAGTAAAGGTTTGATCTATCGATACTTCTCATCCAAAAATGAAATATTGGAGGCAGAGGCGGAACTTATAGCCAGCTGTGAAGAGGAGTGCGCTTCAATACCGACTGCAATGGAAGCGCTGGAGCTCTACGCCAGACGGCTTCTGAGCGATTCTGAGATAAGCGGATATTTCCCTCCGCTGCGGGTCTATATTACCTGCTATATCCAGGGGCAGCTAAGCAATGAGATGCAGGAACGCTATTTTGCCAACAATCACGGCAGGGAATACTTTGGCCGTATAATGTTGAGAGGACAGGAGATGGGCGAGATCCGCGATGGAGATCCGGAAGAAATGGGGAGTATTTTCTGGAACTATCTTTTGGGTGCCGCGGCAAAGCTTGTATGCTGTCCCGGTTATCATTATTCTCAGAAGGACATTGATTCATTCCTGGATCTTTTTAGAAGGACAAATTAAAAGCTGCCTTTCACCGGACGATGAGAGGCAGCAGAAATAACTCAGAAAAAATTTTACTATCCCTAGATGGTCCTTCCGACCTCAAAGCCCTCCATTATGGCTTCCCCGCCAAGTCCTACTTTTGCAGCGTCTCCTATGACCCGGACGTCATAGCCCTCTTTTTTCAGTACATCCGCGATGCCCAGAACAGGTTTTGACCCGACAGCGAGGACAACTGTGTCGCAGGGGATCACTTCGTTCACGGCACCCGATACCTTGACGCCTTCATCGGTGATCTCGTCTACAGTGGTCTTTGTGCATATCCTGACTTTGTTCTTATCCAGGTCGTCAAGAAGGTCCCAGCGCGGGACAAGAATTTCATCGCCTGCTATCGCGTCAAGCATTTCGATTATGGTGACGCTCTTTAAGTAACTCGCAAGCTGGTTGGCTGTTTCGGCTCCAACACAGCCGCCGCCGATCACAACAACACGATTGCCGGTGTTGACTTTGCCTGCCAGTACATCATGTGCGGTGACGACGTTTGGCCGGTCGACCCCGGGTATGTTTGGAATGATGGGTTCTGCTCCCGTGGCGGCGAAAATGACATCAGGCTTTTCCTTTTTGACAAGTTCCGGACTAACTTCCGTTTCCATCAGGACAGGCACGTTAAGTTTTTCGAGCTCATTGAGCTGCCAGTTGATGTAGTTGATCATTTCCCCTTTTCCGGGGGGTACGGCGCCGATGCGAAACTGGCCGCCTGCCCAGCGGTTTTTCTCGAATACCTTTACCTTATGTCCGCGCGAAGCCGCTGTGATGGCCGTTTCAAGCCCTGCTGGACCTGAACCTATGACCATTATGTTTTTGGGATTTTTTGTTTTTTCAATAGACACCTGGCTTTCCCTGCCCAGCTTAGGGTTCAGGATACACTGGATCGGGACGTTGTTGAGAAGGTTTTTTACACATCCGTGATGGCATGCGATACAGTTGCGGATCTCGTCGAAACGGCCTTCTTTTGCCTTATTGGGAGTCTCAGGGTCGGTCAATGACTGCCGTCCCATTGCAACAATGTCTGCTTTACCGGATGATATAATGGTCTCGGCAAGCCTCGGGTCGTTTATCCTTCCGACCGAGATCACAGGCAGTTTTGTTATCTTTTTTATCTCCCCTGCGGCGTCAGTGTTCCATGAATGTCCGCGGTACTGCGATGGGATAATGTCGTCAAAGGAGCGGTAGACGCCTGCTGATACATGGATATAGTCAATGCCTGCCTCTTCAAGGTAAGGGATTATTGTCATGGTGTCTCCGATATTCCTGCCGCCCGTAACATATTCATCTGCAGAGATACGGTAACCAACGATAAAATCCTTGCTGACCTTCAAGCGTATGTCTTTTACGATCTCTACTGCGAAACGGATGCGGTTCTGGAGAGACCCTCCGTACTCGTCAGTACGCTTGTTCGTATAGGAGGACATGAACTGGGAGATCAGGTATCCGTGTGCACCGTGAACTTCTACGCCGTCAAAACCCGCTTCTTCAGCTCTCCGTGCACAGTCTCCGAACTCTGTGATGATTTTTTTGATTTCTTCGATGCTCAGCTCTTCCGGCATGTCAGGACTGAATGGGCATGGGATCGCGGACGGAGCCTGAGGTACCTGGCCGAGCACCATCTTGCTCGACTGTCTTCCTGCGTGGTATATCTGTGCTATCAGAACGGTATCATGTTTGTGGATCCTTTTAGTAAATTCCCTGAAGCCAGATATCTGATCATCGTTCCAGAGTCCAGGCAGGCAGCGGAATCCCTTGCCGCGGGGTCTGACGGCGAAATCTTCCGTAATTATCATTCCGAAGCCGCCCTTGGCTTTTGCCTCATGGTATGCGGCAAATGTTTCGGTGCAGGTACCGTCTTCGTTGCAGTAGTTCGTTACCATCGGAGATACCGCCAGGCGGTTCTTCATAGTTTTTCCCTTGATGGTTATTGGACTGAATAGATGGTCAAGCATAATACATCCCTCCTGTTTTATATGGATCTAAAAATCAATTGCGATTAATTATCTCAATAAATGACCGTTGGGTCAATGATGAATCTACAGTCAATAACAAAAGCACAAATCATCTTATACGAAAATAAGTTATGCATGGGAGAGGAGTTTGTAATGATCGACATAAGCTGTCAATGCACGATCGATCCTGACCGTCAGGGTTACAAAAACATGTCATAATACAGTTCGACTCTGCTCGTTAAATAACATACGGATCTGAAAACCGTTATTTCTTTCACCCTCCTGCAAAAAACGATTTGATTTAACCGGTCAAAAAGAGAGTTAATCTTGACCGGAAAAATATTTCGGTGTAAAACAAAATTTAGTTGCATTTAGATCTATGCGAAAGGGTGAGGTCTTGGAGAGACTATCGGGGTCAGACCTACACAATTGACAGAAAGGTATTTATTCGAGCCATCGGCACAGCGCGGCTGAGATGAAGGAGAGGGTGGACCTGTTCCTTCTGTCAGATTTGGGCTTTAACGGTGCAAGGGGGAGAACTCTAAATGGGTCAGGCCTTCATAATTGACATAAAGTGATATACTCAACTTTCCCACCGTCTTTCCCGCATGCTCTTGAGCGGGAATCCAGCGACTTCAATATTTTAGAGCCATTGGCTCTCCGTTAATAAAAATGTGGAGAAGACGAAAAATAGAGGTTTTGAATCCACTAGTAGCAATAGGTGGGAAGGTTGAGTGATATATTTGTATTATTAGTGCGGTGATTAGAAGAAGATATGGAAGCTGAAGGTCAACTGAGAAAAAAGCTTGAAAAAGGTATAGAGGATCCCTGATCTGTGATTTGTGTGGGCCGGAACCATCCGGAGTTTTTTGGCGGCCTTCTGTTGCCAACAGAGGCATTACGGGAGGTGGGCATTTTGTTGATCGTGCAGGTCGGACCCCTTCGTGTTTCCGTAGGTCTGCCCCCCTCCGTGTTTCCGTGTATTGGGATATAAAACGGGAAATGACTCAAAACACAGATTAGCAGCTTAATTCGTTGTCCCCCATTACTGAGGGAAGATCAGCCATAGCTTAGCCCTTATTTTTAAAACAACCTCTTCCCGCCAGCTATGCCGATAACTTTCGGCGATGATATCACCATTTCGCGCGGTGTCTCAATGCCGCACTTATTTTTCATGATGTGCCCCATCGGCTCCCGCGGCATGGTCACTGCCGCTTATCTTACTTTCTGTACTTCCACTTGTCCTTTGCCCAGAATTCGCCGTTTACTCCGTATTTGTCCTCGTTAAGGAATACTCCTCCAAAGCTTATGCTGTACCTGGCTCCTCCGAACAACCCTTCGATGTGCAGCTCTAGAACATTCCTGTCAGATCTCATAACCCTGCTGTTATAAGTCCTTCCGAAAATATCTCTTATCACTATTTGCTCATTATTATCCCAACGGATATTGTGTCCGTAATGTTTGCCCGGGTTGCCCGGCCTTCCCGGGTATCCCGGATATGGAGGATAACCGTATCCGTCTGGGTAACCGAAGACGATCAGCAGGTTGCCTCCCTGCGTGTATCTCATCTCGCGGATAACAACGCCGTCTCTCTTCTCCTGCTGTTCGGATGCCTGCCATACAGGACCGTTCTGCTGGCTCTGCTTTAGCATATCCTTCTTTTCCTTAGGAGCGGCAATGGCTGTCCCCGAAAGAAGAAGAAACGCGACCATCAGGGCTAGTGTCTTCCTTGTCCTCTGTAAGCGTTCATTTCTCATACAGATCCCTCCAGTTCGTAAAATTTGTGTTTCATGATCTCCATCTTATTATCATAACCCGGAAATGTGGAGATTTTATGTGAAAGAGCAGATAAGTACGGCACGAAGATACCGTGGGAGTCTGCGGTAGACCTGCCTGACAGACCTACTCCTTCCCCGCCGGTGATAATGATGTACTGTCGGACACTGCTTTCGCTAGTGATACTCAGACGGCGCTCTGCATGCGGTGCTTCGCTGAGGCTATTATGAAGCAGGAATTCAGCCCCAAGGAAACTACTCTAAAAGACGCAGCTGTCGTTGTAATGACATTTCTTGATGCTGTTACGGCAGACGGAAGAGCACAGACAAGATCCGCCATATAACCAGCCTAAAACATAGCTGTGATGCACACTATAATTTCCGGACGATAGCAATTTGACACTATTTTTTTACAGGCCTTTTTTCTCAAACCAACGAAACAGCAGCAGTGTTAATAATATTAATGTAACGATAACCAGCCAGTGATTTATGCCGAGAACTTGCGGGATCGTAATTTTGCCATAGTCTCCCCAGGTCAGTACCGTCCTCTGTAAATAAGGAAAGGTTTCCGCATATATCCCTGCACCGACCAACATTCCAGCTATTCCCCACAGGGCGTCAAGACGTCCTTCACCCAGTGCGCCGACA
>JAJFTP010000074.1 GCA_021372895.1 Synergistaceae bacterium | reverse complement strand
TTCTCCATGACAGCCAAAAAACAGGAGATGCCGGCATATGACCCGCGCGGCATCCAGGGAATAGGACTCAACTATGCTACCTCAAACAGGGGTGGCTGCCACGTCCGCGGATATACCATATCTCCTGAGATCCTTGGCCTTCCCGAAAAACTTGATCAGCAGTCCATTGTTGAAAAACCGGCATGGGTAAAGGGATTCCAGGATCTTACGGCTGCAGTTGACTCCGCAGGCATGTGCCTCTTTACAACATTTGCATTGGGAGCTCCCGCTATCGCAGGTGAGATCACAGGAGCGTCAGGCATTGAATTCACCGGTGACGAAGTGGCATTGGCAGGCGAGAGGATATACAATCTTGAAAGACTGTACAATCTCAGCGTAGGGTACACCAAAGCAGACGACACGCTGCCTGCAAGGATGTTCAACGATCCAATAAGTTCAGGTCCGATGAAGGGCAGCGTAAGCCGCGTTCCTGAAATGCTCCCTCATTACTATGAGGCAAGGGGTTGGGATGAAAACGGAGTCCCGACACCGGAAAGACTTGAAGCGCTCGGACTCAGGGAGTTTATGACGATCTGAGTAACTTTTATGCAAAACAATGACCGGATCTTCACAGCGTAAGGAGGCAAGCCCTTGATAAAAATCGGTTTTTTCGCTGATATAAGGACTATGGTGGGCACCAAGGAGATAATGATGCCATCAAGGCCGACTCTTGGGCTCCTTATGGAGGATCTGAGTGCGAAGTTCGGAAAAAAATTCCGTGATTTCTGCATGGACGGAGACAAGATATCCAAAAGGGTCAACATTCTCGTCAACGGCCATCATATGCTCCATCTCCAAAAGGACGATACCCCCCTTAAAGACGGTGACGACGTAAGGATATTCCCGCTTATCGGCGGAGGTTAGAGAATATCAGCCAAGGTGTCATAAAAAAACAGAGCCCCGGACATCAAACATATGTCCGGGGCTCTGTTTAAAATAACACCAATTGTGATCAGGCCTTCACAATTGACATAAAGTGATATATTTGTATCATTGGTGCAGTGATCAGAAGATCTGAAGCCGAAGATCAACTGAAAAAAATTGAAAAGATATAGAGGATCACTGATTTGTGATTTATGTGGGCCGGAGCCATCCGGAGTTTTTTGGCGGCCTCCTGTCACCAACAGAGGCACCACGGGAGTTGGGCATTTTGTTGATTGTGCAGGCCTGACCCCTCCGCGTTTCTTTAATACCTTGTTAGTAAAAAATTCGGGAACTGATTATTTAAAAGCCTGACAGGAGGGGTAACAATGAAGCTGGAGCATTTCAACGGAAAGATCGATGAAGCAGATTTCCTGGATTTTCTCATGATAGATATTGCCGGCAATATTCGCAGTGTCGCTTTGCCTCGCGCCTATGTAAGCGAAAAGATACTTAAGGAAGGAATAGGTTTTGATGCGTCAAACTATGGCTACGCGAAAGTAAGCAACTCTGACATGGTTGCCGTACCGGATATGTCGACAGCATTTTTTGAGATACGCGGTGATTATAAAATGCTCCATGTCCTCTGTGATGTAATATCGACAGACAGGGAACCCTTTGACCAGTATCCAAGAAATGTTATCAGGAACGCGCAGAAATTCCTGCGCGACAAAGACATAGCGGATACAGCCAAAGTGCTGGTTGAACTCGAATATTACGCGTTTGAAGATGTTGAATATTCTACCGGGCCTGACCATGCCGGCTATAATGTCACTTCTTCGGAAGGATTCGGCGATGGATATGGAACCGGTCCCCGCATAGGAAGGAATCAGGCATATCATCGTATGCCGCCCGAGGATAAATATATTGATTTCCGCAATGAGACAGTCCATCTGATGGAAGCTATCGGCATTCCCGTTAAGTACCACCATCATGAAGTTGCAATATCGCAGCTTGAGATAGAACTTGATTTTATGGATATTGTGAAAGCGGGCGATCTGGTTTCGCTTGCAAAATGGATCATAAAACAGGTTGCGGAAGAAATGGGGCTTCATGTTACTTTTATGCCCAAACCGCTTTATAAGATGCCTGGAAGCGGAATGCATGTCCATCAATTCCTTGAAAAGGGAGGAAGATCCATTTTTCCAGGATCTAAACTTTTCAACCTCTCCGATGAAGGGCTTTTTTACACAGCAGGAATGCTAAGCCACAGCTTGACAGGAAGCCTTCTTGCATTCGCATGCCCCAGTACGAACAGCTACCGCAGGCTTGTTCATGGATATGAAGCTCCTGTCAGCGCTACTTTCGCAAAAGGCTCCCGCGCTGCGGCGGTACGTATTCCCGGATATGTTAAAAAAGAAGAAACCAGGGTTGAATACAGGACAGGCGACGGGTCATCAAATATTTATTTCTTTATTTCGGCTATGGTGCTTGCTGGCGCAGACGGGATACTGAAAAAAACAGATCCACAGGCACTCGGCTATCAGGGCCAGGAGTCCGGTGAAGGATTGATGTTCCCGCTGAATCTGAATAAGGTGCTTGACGGGCTGGAAAAAGATAATGAATATCTTGTTCCGGCATTTCCCAAAGAACTGATCGGACTGTGGGTAAAGGCAAAACGCATAGAAGCGGAATATGTTTATAATGCGCCTACCGCACAGGAGTTTGAACTTTACTTCTGAAAAATACGGTCTGCCTGAATAATAACCATGTATTCTAATTGACTGCGAGCTGCCTGCTCAGAGTCTTTTTGTTCTCAGAAATCTTCCGGGGTTGCGGATCTATGTTTGTGATAGACCTAATAATAGATCTTCAGCCCTCATTTTCTGTTAATGAGGTACACTCCATACATTATCGTTATACCTCCGACAAACAGCCATATCGTGAAACGCTCGCCAAGCAGCAGATATGCAATTATTGCCCCGGCAAATGGCTGTAAGAACTGAAAGGCTATTATCCTTGATACGGGAAGCACTGAAAGGCCGTGAAACCAGCAGAAATATGCTGCTGCAGAGGCGCCAGCGCCGAGAAATGCCACTGCAGTCGCCGACAGAGGAATTACGGGAGTTTGGTATTTTGTCGATTGTGTGGGTCTGACCCCTCCGTATCTCCATGTTTTTTGATCATTTCTAACGCTGTATTCTCATCAAGCGGTCCGGCAAAGAGATACCCCTGGAAACTGTCACATCCGTTGTTAACCAGATACTCTTTTTGTATTTCATGTTCCACGCCCTCTGCTGTTACCCGATGGCCCATCTTGTGCGCCATCGATATTACTTCAGCGGTTATAGCATTGTCAGGATGCAGTTCCAGGAGCTTGTCAATAAAATATTTGTCGATCTTGAGACAGTCGACATTTAACTCCTGTTCTCTTGCAAGAGATGAATATCCGGTCCCAAAGTCGTCTATTGCGATCTTGATCCCCGAGTTT
>JAJFTP010000073.1 GCA_021372895.1 Synergistaceae bacterium | reverse complement strand
ATAGCAAACATCGCCCTGTTTGTACTTGGCATGTGCAGCGTACGCCCTTTCTCAAAGATAATAGAAATCCCTAAAAATATCATAATGCCGGTGGTAATCATACTTTCGGTAATCGGAACGTACGCGATCCAGAACAGTGTCGTTGATGTCTTTTACATGGTCGGGTTTGGTATTTTGGGATATTTCATGAGGCTTTATGGTTATGCAACAGGACCAATGGTACTAGGCATTATCCTGGGTCCCATGCTTGATGCGAATTACCGCAGGACTATGCAGGCCGCTGAGAATCAGTTGGTGCCTTTTATCACAGGATTCTTTACAAATCCGATCAGCCTTTTCCTGACCATGTCGATAATTATTATGCTCTTTACTCAGACAAAAACGTATAAAAAGTGGCGCGGGATTATATAAACACTAAAGCTATAGGTTACAGGAAATCAGGAAATGAGAGGAAGCGGATGGTAATGAAGAAAACATGCATAACATTGCTTATGTTGCTTGTCATGGCTGGTACTGCATTTGCCGCATATCCTGAGAAGAACATTCAGGGATACATAATGTGGGGTGCAGGCGGTGCTCTGGATAATGTCGCAAGGGCTATTGCTCCTGCGGCTGGGAAATATCTTGGAAAGACGATAATAATGCAGAACAAAACAGGTGCAACCGGTGCGATCGCCGCTACGTTTGTGGCGAATCTGCCGCCGGATGGATACAGTATTCTTTTTGGCGCTGAGAACCCGAATTTGTATAAAGTTACGGGACTTTCCAAGATTGACTATGATAACTTTGAACCTGTTATGCTTTTCATGGCGAACGTCGGCATAGTCCTTGTGCCCAAGGATTCCCCGTATAAGGATTACAAATCTCTCATTGAGGCAGTCAAAGCCGGTAAGAAACTGAACATGGGTTCAACAGGACCCGGAGGGCTTCCTTTTGTTGCCACATCAATGATCAACGCGATCCACAAGACCAACTTCAACCTTGTTCAGTTCGACGGAGAAGGCCCTGCTATAACTGCTCTCATGGGCGGACATATTGACGTTGTTGCTGTTGGGCTGCTGGCCGCCGCTTCGTTTGTCAACTCAGGTGCGGTCAGAGGCCTTGTACTTCTAGCGACAGAGAGATCATCAAGTGTGAAAGATGTACCTGCCGTAATGGAGATATATCCCAAGGAATATAAAAAATATCTGCCGTGGGGAGCATTTTTCGGTGCGTTCGTCCGCAAGGATACGCCTAAGGAAATAGTTGACAAACTTCGTGCCGCGTTTGAGAAAGCTTACAAAGATCCGAAGTTTGATGAATTTGCAAAGACCATGGGCGGGGTGAAGCTTGGACTCACAGGTGATGCGGCGCGCAAATACATCAAGCAGAACCAGTCGGTCAGCTGCTGGCTGCTGTATGAATCAGGCGGGGCAAAATTTTCACCTGCAGATTTCAATATACCAAAACCGGGAGCAAAGAAGTAATTTCATCTGACACATATGAGGTCAGGAGGCAGGAGGTTCCGCACAATTGGGACTTCCTGCTTTTCATAACGGATGCGGCGTGAATATATAATATATTGCTGATCGCGGCCAAAAGACAAAATTGCAAAAGTAATGAAGGCATGGTTTTTTAGTGAGAAAATGGAGTTTGATCCTGAGGAGGAACATGATGAATAACACATTCCGCATAATAAGCCTCAAAACAAAAAAAGCAGGGCTCATCGGCGACCCTCTGGGGCATTCTGCCTCTGCTGCAATGCACGGCGCCGCGTATTACCAAATGGGGCTCGATGCAATTTATATTCCCATGGAAATTCCTGCAGACAGGGTCGATCTTGCAGTCAAGAGCCTGGAACTGCTGAATTTTATGGGATGCAATGTTACTCTTCCGCATAAACAGACCGTACTGCCGCTTATGGATGAGCTGGATGAATCAGCGCAGAGTTGTGGGGCTGTCAATACCATACTCTTCAGAGGTGGCAGAAAAATCGGATATAACACTGATGGTTCGGGTTTCGTGCGTGCCATAAAGGAAAAAGCGGGTTTTGATCCTAAAGGCAAAAAGTGTCTTGTCATTGGCGCCGGCGGAGCCGCAAGAGGCGTAACTTTTGCCCTTGCGATGGCCGGAACGAAGGAGTTTATAATACTTAATCGTGCAGAGGAAATTGAAATGGCGGAAAGACTTTCGGCAGATATGAATTCGTGCTGTCCAGGAATCTCTGCTGCGTCTGTGCTTAGCCATGAAGCCGTAGCTGAGGCGCTGAAACAGGCAGATTTTGTACTCCATGCCACTCCTTTGGGAATGACTCCGCATGAGGACACGGTCGCCTTTGATACATCCCTTCTTAAGCCAGGCCATGCAGTCTTTGACGTTGTATACAACCCCAGAGAGACGCGCCTTCTTCGTGAGGCGGCGGCACGCGGATGCAAAACGCTTGGCGGTTTATGGATGCTTGTTTACCAGGGAATAGAGGCAATCAGGATCTGGACTGGGAAAGATGCACCTGCTGATGTAATGGCCGAGGCTGCGGAAAAATTTCTCACCGAACTGAAATGCTGAGCTTTCTAAAATAAATTGCGATACAAGGAAAATAAATAAGATGGAGCACGGCAGTTTTTTTCTGCTCTCCGTGGATTTCCGGACTGGAGGATACGGATGAATACAGCAACACAAAAAGCACTGGCCGCCCTGATAATTATCGCAATAGGGTATGTTTTTAAGTACATTGGTGTTTTCAAAAAAGATGATTACAAAATTACAGCAGTCATGAGCATGAACATAACTCTGCCTGCTGCAATAATCACCAGTTTTGCAACATTCAAACAGGATAGCGCGCTTTTTGTTGTTGTGTTGCTTGGAATGCTTTGCAACTTACTGCTTTTGGCGGCCGCATGGTTTATTACGAGAAAAAAGGAGACAAAAGAACGGATTCTGCCGATATTCTGTACTCCGGGGTATCTGATCGGTGTCTTCACGCTTCCGTACGTGGGTAGTATCCTCGGGGCATATGCTATGATCGTCGCTTGCATGTTTGACATCGGCAATTCGATACTTACGGCCGGCGGAACATATGCCATAGTATCTTCTCTCCTTCTAAAAAACGGAGGAGCAAAGACAACGCCCGGGACGATATTCAGGACGCTGACTTCATCGGTTCCGTTTGATATTTATATCGCGGCCCTGATATGGACATTTCTTGACCTTAGAGTTCCTGGCTGGCTTCTTGGTTTTGCAGCTCCGATAGGCAGCGCCAATTTCTTTGTTTCTATGCTGATGATTGGGATGATGATAGACATATCTAACTTAAAAAAGCAGGTAAGGTCCATCGCCGGTATGCTTTTGTTCAGATATGGCACGGCTGTTGTTTTGGCAGTGCTGTTTTACCGCTACACCCCTTTTTCTCTTGAGATCCGTCAGGTTCTTGCTATTGTAGTCTTTTCTCCGATATCCGCCCTTGCTCCGATATTCACTGAAAAATGCGGAGGTGATCATGCATCCGCAAGCCTGGCCGGATCTGTTTCCATCCTTTTGAGTATCATCTGCATGACCTTCAGCTTTATTCTGATGGGTGTAAGTTGAGCTGTGTTTGTTCATCCAAATACAGCTTTTGCCTGATAAGGTAAATATTATTACAGACTTATATCCGTCGTAATTTTTGTAAAAACGCAAACTCTTAAAAGAGAAACCATACTTTTCCGGCCAATGGGAAAAAGTTTTATAAAATGGTATCTTGACAAGTCGCACGAAGTTCATTATTGTATATATGTTTCCGTTAATCAGATTAAAATTCCATTAAACGGAAAATATTGCCCAATTTCAGGAAACAACCTTTTCTCTTATTACATAAATAAATCATATGGAGGTGCGGTAATGCAGAAAGATCTAGTTGCGTATCAGCTTGTTAAGTTTCTTGAAGCTCGCGGTGTTGAGAAAATTTTTGGGCTCTGCGGACACACGGTTATTGGATTTCTCGATGCACTGAAAGAGAGCAAAATTCAGTACATATCTGTGAGGCACGAACAGATCGCTGCGCACGCTGCAGATGGATATGCCCGCGGAAAGGGCTGCAAGGTCCCGGGAGTTGTGATGACACACCTAGGGCCCGGGCTGACAAACGCGACAACTGGAGTTGCGGAGGCCGGCCTTAATTCGATCCCGATGGTAGTTATCGCAGGGGACGTTCCTACATACTACTTTGGGCGGCACCCTCACCAGGAAGTCAACATACACGCGGACGCGAGCCAGTATGAGATATATCGCCCGTTCGTTAAGCGCTCATGGCGCGT
>JAJFTP010000072.1 GCA_021372895.1 Synergistaceae bacterium | reverse complement strand
TAGATACTGTTCTCAAAACCTTCGGGCAGCATAATATGCGCTTTGACCATAAAATCTTCATCCAGGCCGATAACTGCCTCCGCAGAGTAGAACCTGCGAAAACGGGCGTTATATATAGCTTCACGAAGTATCGTTGCGTATTCAGGGATTGAGACATTGGGATATCCGATGATGCGGCGCGCGGCGGCACAACGTCCGTAGACAGCGCCATCATTGAACAGCAGAACATTCGCATCCTCAGGAAGTCCGAGATCAAGCGGGCGGTGCACAGGCATCCCTGTCAGTTCAACAGTGCCTGCACTGCCCTTTGCAAGCGCGTAAACTTCACGCAGATCTTTAACAGGAACCACATTGTTACCGTAAAACGCTGTCTCGATGGTTGTGCGTATTGGAATAAAGTTAAGCTTCTTGAAACTGCCAAGATCCACAAAATGCCCCTGCGTGGCCATCTGAAATTTCCTCCTCAGGAAATACACAATATTTTTAAGATAAAGTACGACAACACCGCAGCAAGAATAACCGCATATGAATAGCTTAACTCAATATTTAAAGTTGACAAGAGTGCGGGTCCAAATAAGACAAATTCAAAATAGTGAAAAAAGTCGGCTCCGCATTTTGGCGAAGCCGACTTAGTCTATAATCTGGTTATGAACATCAGCTATTTGAGCTTGACCGTGTAACTGAGCGAAAGGATATGCGCCGTATTATCGTAGACATCGGCCGTATCGAAATTACCTCCATATAAATCCATTGCCTTCGCATTAATTACTCTGTCCTTGATCCACATATAACCCCACGCAAACGCAAGTTCGGAGTTCTTTTGACGATACTTAAATCCTAAGCTCACTGTCTGGCGGTCACCTGTCGGAACCATAAAATCCAGATATTCATCCGGCATCGGGTTGTTATCGTAGGCATAACCGCAGAGTATACTCCAGCGGTCGTTTATCTTATGTTCAACACCGAACTGATAGCGCCATACCTTTCCCCAGTTCTTTATGTCATCCGACTCGGTGACACCAGGTAATATAGGTGAGTCAAATGTGATATTCAACGCATCATACGTGCTCCACTTAGTATACGTCGCGCCAACTTCGACTCTCGTCCTGTCGTTGAATTTATGGCCAAGCCCGAGGGTAAGGCTGTCCGGGAGCGTAACAGAGCCGTGTGCCCGTGTGCTTTGCCCAGGATAAGTCAAATTTGCATCAGCGTCCATATTATGCTCTATTTTTGAACGATAGAGAGCGGCAAACGATGTTTTGTCCGTAAAATCATAGTTGAGTCCGATGTTCCAGCCGACAGCAAAATTTTTGCCGTCAAGCTCAAAATCTGCGTCAGGGTATGATCCGTGGCTCATATTGTAAGTAGGCAATTTTTTCCTTATATCCAGTGTGATATACATGATGTCAGCTCCGGCAGCAACCGACAGTTTAGGCGTGAGTTTATACGCAAGCGTAGGCTGAAGCGTAAGACTGGTTATCTTCGCAAGATAGCTGTTATATTGCCCCGGAAAAGTTGATTCATACTCGCTAGAGTTGCCAAAACGTGTAAAAAGCCCGATCCCCCACCAGAACCTGTCGCTCTGCTGCCGGACATAAAATATGTTTGGCACATAGCCCGGAGCCTCTGAATTGCTCCATGTCTGACCGTCTGCAGATCCACCGTGAAAATCCACGCTGCTTCTCGGGTTGATGTAGGACATACCGGCGCTGACCCATATGCCGGAAAGTCTTGTAATGCCGGCAGGGTTGTATGCCAACAATGAAGGGTCTTCTTCCGCAAACATGTAAGCATTGCCCATCGCAACGCCGCCGGCAGACCATTCGTAAATGGCGAACCCGTCGGCAAACGCCGCAGTTGGCACAGCACACACCATCAGCAGAAAGAGGGCGGTGAGTGTTTTCTTAATTTTCAATGAACACACAATCCTTCCTACTTGAGTTTTAAATGGCTGAAATTAGGATGTTTTTGTCCCAGGCTCGGGGTGATGACGGATATTTCGATCTCTACAGGGGTGGAACTTTCATAATAAGAAGTAAAGTCGGCAAGGGTACGTGATTCAAGGTAACGCAGAAAAGCGCGCGTCAGCTCATCCATCATTTCGCCGATAAAACAGGGCTGGTTTTTGCATCCGTCAAGACCACATCCTTTGGGGGCAAAGGAACCTCCGAAAAGTTCGAATAATTGATTGAGCGGGACCTCTTCAGGTACACAGGCAAGCTTGTAGCCTCCGCCGGGTCCGCGGACAGATTTTATAAAACCTCCCTTGCTAAGGCGCTGAAGGACTTTTGAAAGATGAGGCTCAGTAGTTCCGATTGCCGCTGCGATCCGCTGTGTAGACATGCACTGGCCAGATACCTTGGCAAGCTGTCCCAGAGCATGCAGACCCAATATCAAAGGTTCAGGCAGGCTTACTATAGGATTCAGAGTGTCTCCTCCTTTCATAATAAGTGGAATACCGGATATTTTATTCCACCTTAAAAGGTTGGTCAAGTATTTCAGACAAAATATATAAAAATGTTATTCCTTAATCAAGATAAGGACTCGGCTACAAATACGCCGGCTATGCAAAGCCGCCTGCAGGCTCTGAAACACTGGATGCTGACTGCATTTCCCTTTGGGTCTGATTATTCATCATTTATTGATTCGTCAGGCTGACCGTGTGGTCAAGAGGGATATAAATATGACGTGACTTATGATAAACTCCTCTACAGACATCTTTAATAGGAGGAAGTATTTTGTCAGAGGCTATTATTACAAGGTTTGACAGTGAGAATCCTTGCTGGACTGCAGAACTGCTTGAACTTGCCGGAGAGGATACGGAAGACCTTCCTGAACTCGTACGCAATGGAACCCTGAGGCTTTTTAACGGGATTTACAGCCTTACTGAGGCCGGGATCTCCGAATTTGATCGTATCGCATCAGAGATGTTCCTGGAAGGCAATCCGGGCACCCCTCCAACAGACATGAAAAGAAGCGTGGCGCGCACAAAATTGCGTTTGCTCTTGGATAATGCACACATCCAGCGATGGGGCATAAAAGACTTCCGGACAAATATATCACTCCCTATACGGCCAAATCTTACGCGTGACGAAATTTTCTCCATAGAAGACCGCAGGCTTAAATGGCTCTATACTGAATCCCCTATATGGAAGAAGATCGAGGCCGAATTTCCTGCCGTAAGTATAGAAAGCCGCCGCACCGATCTGGTCCCGCCGGAAAAACTGGCCGAGTGGTGCAAAGAAAACTGTCCAAAGGCCGGCAGTCTCGCCGTTGACCTGCTCTATCTCTGCCGCTACGACTTTATGCAGTACAGGGATTTTCCGGGACACCCCAACGACCCGATGCGGCTGATAAACACGGACAGGTTTCTCTTCGTATTTTCAAGCCGGGAACCTGCGGACAACCTGGAGACAATAGGAAAATTCCATATCTGGCTCAACAACCTGCGGCGCATGATCATACCCGGCTACGTTGACAGGGACACACAGGAACAGGACAGTGTAAGCTGGCTTATCTTCGCCGCGGAAACAGAGAACGAGGCCGGGACTTTAGCTGAAGAGCTTTCAAGTTATGGAGAAGACCTAGTGAAAAATGCCAACCCGTGTGAGATATGGACTATTTCATTAGAGGCGCTTGAAAAACTCAATGAGAAACGTGAACTCGTCTGGGAACTTCTGCCAGAGACAGCACATCAGGTACAAAGAACCCTGCTGAGCTGAAGTAAGAAAGGAGCCTCTGCTGTGTTTTGGAGTTACATACTGGAAGCTGTAATGCTGCTCTGTTTTGCTGCGGCATGGCCCGCGTCAATTTATAAATCATGGATAAGCAGGACAAGGAAAGGCAAGAGCCTGTTTTTTCTCCTCATTGTGCTGGCCGGATATTTCGCAGGCATAGCAAAGGTACTTATAGGAGGAGAGACACCGTTTCTGCTTATCCCGTACACATTGAACACTATGTTTGTAGTTTGCGACATCATGCTCTACTACAGAAATTACATGATAGACGAGAACAAGTCCGCGTTTTTCAAATAACACATTTATAGAGGCATCCCTGCACAGTCATCTTAGCCGGGGCATCGAAAGCGCGCTTGGCGCAACAGCAATACCTCCCAGAGAAGTACAGCGCAACTGTAGGGGCAGCATCTGCCCTGAAGCATAGACCGCATCCACGGTATCGTCAAGCGTCACAGAGTTACAGTAGCCGCCGAGTATCATATCTGCACAGATGAACGCCTGAGAAGCAAATGAACCGTTTCTCGTGTGGCATGGGATCTCCACGATTGCCTGGACAAGGTCACACACAAGGCCCATTGCGTTCTGAAACATAACGGCCCCTGCATCCGCAGCCTGCTGCGGCGTACCTCCGGCAGCTTCAACAACAGCACCTGCGCCCATTGCTCCGGCCGCACCTATCTCAACCTGACAGCCGCACACCTCGGCGGCAAAAGTGCCGCGTGTCGCAAGTACCCATCCTACAGCACCGGCAGCCCACATAGAACGAAGTACATCTTTGCGTGGAATATTCATGTCTTCGAGCATTGTAACCATAACGCCCGGAATGACCCCTGCAGAGCCTCCTGTCGGCGCGGCACACACTATCCCCTGTCCGCTGTTGACCTGCATCGCAGCCATAGCACGCGCCGCAGCCCTTGTATGTATACCGCCGACTGCAAGCCGGCCCTCTTTTTCTGCCAACATTATTTTTTTCGCAACAGGATGAAGAAGGAACATAGCCGGGCTTGCATCGGAAAGGCCAAGAGCGACAGAATCGATCATTATCTGCAGCCGCCTGTCCATCTCGGCGTCAAGAGCATCTTTCGGCATGCCAAGCAACGCGGACTCGTATTCAAGGGCGGCCTCGCCAAGCGTCATGCAGTGATCCTCTGAATACTTAACCATCTCCGCCCCTGACGTAAATATCCTATTGCCCCGCAGTGGGAAGAATACAGGAAGTGCATACCATAGCCCTGTGACTCCGCGGGCTGTTCTTATTTCTTCAAGCATACTGCTCTCAATGGGATATGACGTTGTAAGCAGAAAGAAATTCCTTCCATCCCTTGACTCGGATGTAACGTCACCTCGTGCCGAAAGTTTTTCTATGACTTCCTCCCGCATGCTCTCTACGGCAAGGTAATAAGCATCACCGGTCATACTGACCTGCCATCCGTTCAGACGACGGAATATGACAGAACCTCCGCCTGTTGAATCCGCTACCGCAGAGAAATCAGAGCCGTCCTTAAGCTTTGCCTCTATCTTTATGCTGTTCGGATGACAAGCTTCCGGAAAACTTTCAATGACGAATCTTATATTTACACCGTAGGATTTGAAAAGTTCCAGAGCATGTTTAAAACGCGAGTCGGTCAGAGGAAGGCCAAGGATGCCCATAACAAGTGCAAGATCACTGCCCTGCTCATGATATACCTCCGCAATAGACGAACACGGCTCGAAAGAAAATATCACCTCGGAAGGAAGTTCCCCCATAAGGCTCCTGCACATACGCGCGATGTGATAGGGGCCGGCAGTGTGGGAGCTTGAACATCCGGGCATTACCGGACCGATCACGTTGTTGAGAATACTTGCCACTGTCATAAGGATATTCCTCCCTTAACATGCATTCAATTAAGTATTTGATAAATATATCACATTTAATTCATCCCGTCTTTTATTTTTAAGAGCGAGGTTGTTTATTGGAGCAAAATTTATTACAATGCATACCTGAAACTGATATATTTTAATAATACCATAAACAGGCAAATGAGTCTTTCAGATTGACAACGGCGGAAAGAAAATCACTTTCAGCGTTTTAAGAACGCAAAGAGACAAAAATTTT